>JADGQU010000218.1 GCA_017881545.1 Gemmatimonadaceae bacterium | reverse complement strand
GCTGGAAGTGGGAACGGCGTGTTATAGCTACCCTCGCCCTGACGACGATGCGCTGCATAAAGCCGCAGGGGCGTTCGCGGAACGAGCGCGAGGTCGAGTCCCACCTTCATCTCGTCGTAGTCACTGAACCCGCGACCGAGTCCGACGCCAAAGACCTCGTATTTCTCCGCCGGATTCTTGTTGTTGTACGCCAGGTTCGATACTCGCGTGTACGACGCGAACCAACGTTGATCGGCCGTTAGCGGCAAACCCTCGGCAGTCAGCGTGAGCCCGTAGGACGACGGTTGCTTGCAGTTCGGATTGCAGCTCCGATCGATCTGCAGGTCGTCGATGAAAACCTGTCCGGCGAATGTGCCCAGTCGATCGGCGCGCAGCGCAAACTCACCGCCGAGCCCGAGGTTGCCCTCCTGGTTCTCGCCACGCCAGGATAATGCGTAGACGTTGAATGGATTCACCAGACTCGGCTCGAATCCGCGGCCGGCTCCGGCGTAGACGTAGCTCTCGCTGGCTGCGAGCTCGAGATTTTTCCATTGGACCGACAGTCGATGAATCGAGAAGTAGCGCTCGATCGCCGGGCCGGCCGTGACCGCGCTGTCGTCCAACCGCGTGATCACCGTCGACCAATGGATACGATCGGTGCCGATGCGGCCATAGAGATGATCGTAGGTGTAAGCGTAGTTGCCGAGCATCAGGCCGTACACCGTCGGAGGACCCCAATTTCGTCCGACTCGCCCCAACGACAGCTCCCCGTATTTCCATTGGCCTCCGACGTAACCGTCCTCGGTTCGGGCGTTGAGTTTGCGATCTTTTCTGCCCGCGAACTCCGGGTCGACGTTCAGCCGCGTATCGATGATCGCTCGAGTAAAACCCACGACAGGGCCGCCCGCCATCACGAGGCGAATCGCACCGCCCGGCCGCACATCGTTCGCCGAATCAGCGAGCATGAGCTCCCGACGCCCCGATGTCTGGGCCGTGACATATAGATCGGCGGTACCGCGCGCACGGAAACTCTGCGCTGCCAACGTGTCCGAATTCCCGGGGCGCACGGCGTATTTCTCGACAGCCGCGTACAGTGCGTCGAGAAAAGAGCTGACTGCGGGTCCCGGCGCGCGCGTGCGCGCGGAGTCGATCGCGGTGCGCAGCGCGCCTTCCGTGAACGGCCGTTCGAGCATCGACAGCTCACGCAGCTGCCCTCGCGCCATCAAGGCATCGATGTAGGTGTACGCGATGTCATCGAGCGGCACATACGCCGATGCCTGCGCCCCGGCGCGCAACGGAGTGGCGAGCCCACAAAACGCAGCGCCAAGAACCAAAACCGCGCGCGACAAACTCTTCACCGGTACCAGGGCGAGAGATGCAGCTTGGGCGTCAGCTCGAGCGCCGGAGCGGGGAAGTGGTAGTAGCTGAGCGTATGCTTGACCGATCTCCACCACGGGGCATTCCCCGGCAGCTTCTCCGGATCGAAATCGAGCGTCAGAATGATCTTCCGCCTGGCGCGCTGCGCCGCGCCGGTCTCAGGATTGATCCAATCCGTCACCGAATGCCCCGCCGAGAACCGGATGAAACTGGGCCAGTACTGTTTCGCACCGTCAGGGAGAAGCTGGTTCACGTCCGCCGAGAACCAATAGGTCTGCCCCGAATAGTCCAGCGACGGGCGTAGCTCTCCAGGAATCTGGCCGTTCTCAGTGTTCGCCAGAGCACGGGTCTTGTGATATGACACCGTCGGCTTGATCGCCCGGAGCGATGGGTGCAGCTCCTGCATCACCGCCAACGTCTGGCCGGCGGTATTGGCGATCATGTCTGCGTAGGAAAATCCGTATTTGACGAACTGTCCGTCGAAGATCTCTATCTGAAGCTGAAATGCGGCCGCATACGCCGCACTCCAGAAGATCGCTTTCTTCTCACCGACACACGCCTCGCGCAATCCCGAGTAGCCAATTCGGGCGAGATGGTAGCCGCCGAACATGTGCCCGAACTTATCCTGGTCGCGAAATTCCTGGTCCCAGTCGGCGCGAAAGAAAAAGTGCGGAGCCCGGGTGCCCGACCACCACGCCTTCTTGAAGTAATGGTAGAGGTAGGCGTTGCCGCCGACGAACGCAGCTCCGACGCCACTACGCGCAGCCGTGACTTGACCCGGAGTGAGCGGGCAGCCGGCATTCGGCAGGGACGCGACCGACGTGTGCGGCTGTCCGCCCTCGATTCCGCTCGTCACTAGCAGTCCGGGCAGAAATTCCGCCGCGGTGGAGTCCTGCGCGCGCCCGGTGGAGTCCTGCGCGAGCGACACGTTGGTTGCGGCGCCCGCGAACAACGCGAGCGCGAACAAGCTTCTTCCTATGTGCTGCAAACTGTTCCTCGATCGGAAATGGGTGCTACGCCGGCGCGTCGGCGGTGCCGGCTGCCGCAAACAGATCGTAGGCTTCGACTACTTCGTCGATGGTCACGGTCGCGGCACCAAGCTTAGCAACCTCCACGCCCGCGGCGAAGTTGGCGATCACCGCCGCCTCGGCCGGGGTCGCCCCAGCCGCCAGCATCGTCGCGAGGTACGCGGTTACGGTGTCACCGGCGCCTACTACATCGTAAACCTCGCGCGCGGTCGTGGGTACTCGTCCCACTTCGCCGTCGGCCGCGATCAGCGCCATCCCCGCCTCGCCCAGGGTGAGCAGCAGGTGCTCGACGCCCAGGCGCTTGATCGACTCCGGGAGCGCCTCCGGGTGCTCGATGTCCACTGCCGCTCCAAGGGCGCTCTCAAGTTCTCGCTTGTTGGGCTTGAAGATCGTGGCGCCCTTGTACGCAAAGAAATTCCTGTACTTGGGATCGACGACCACCGGAATGTTGCGCGAGGTCGCCTGCTCCATCACTGGGGCGATGAGGAGCGGCGTCAGCACGCCCTTGTTGTAATCCTCGATCACGAGAGCATCGGCGTTGTCGATCGCCCTCACTGCCGCGTCGAGCAGCCGCCCGACTTCATCGCCGGTGATGTCGGCGTCCTCCTCCTCGTCGAAGCGGACGACCTGCTGCGACCGCGCGAGGACGCGCGTCTTGGTGGTCGTCCGCCGCCCGATCGTCACGACCGACCGCCCGTCGGAGTCGATGTCGCGCAGCATCGCCTTGATCACCTGCCCTTCGGCGTCGTCGCCCACCGCGCACACGAGATCGCAGTGCGCGCCGATGGCGAAGACGTTCTGCGCGACGTTCGCCGCGCCGCCCAGGGCCAGCTCCTTGTCGCGAACCCGGACGACAGGCACGGGCGCTTCAGGCGAGATGCGGTCGACATCGCCCCGCAGGTACACGTCAAGCATCGCGTCGCCGATTATCGCGATGCGCTGATTGGCTCCGGCTTCCAGGAGCTCGACTAGTCGGTCACGGGAGATAGACTCAATCACGGTTGACTCGGGTGGTTACGATAAATCCTACTAGGAGCAACAGAACGGGCGGGAGGCGCCAGAGGGCACAGGTGCCAGTTTGTTAGTTCACTACGCCGGGACTTATCTCTGTAAAGTCATGACACAAGCAACTGCCTGTGCCTTAACGCCGCAGAGGCAAGTCCCGGCGTCGTGAACTAAATAACTGACGCCTACGCTACTCGCGCCTCCCGCCCGTTCAGTTGCAATTTTCTTAGCAGTTTCTTAGCCGTGGGGTACGCCCCAAATTAACCCGTTACCAACAACGCGGGGAACCGCGACCCCTTGCCCGACCAGTGGGTTAAGCGATACGCTCCGCGTACCATGACCAAGAGTATCCGATCCTAGAACGTTTCAACGACTCGGCGAAGCGGTGGGTGTACAACCTCCAGGAGTTCTTCATTCTGGCGGGGAAGGCGGTCGGCTTCATTTTCGTGAAGCCGTTCTACGCCGGCGATCTTTTTCAGCAGATGGACGCGATCGGCGTCGGATCGATCGGCATCGTGCTCCTCACCGGCTTCTTCACCGGGATGGTGCTGGCGCTCCAGTCGGCGGTGCAGCTCACGACGTTCGGCGCGACCGATTACATCGGACGGCTCATTGCCGGCTCGATGATTCGCGAGCTGGGCCCGGTGCTGGCCGGACTGATGGTGGCCGGACGCGTCGGATCCGGAATCGCGGCGCAGCTCGGATCGATGCGCGTGACCGAGCAGATCGACGCTCTCAACACACTCGGCACCGATCCAATCAAGAAACTCGTCACGCCACGAGTGCTTGCAAGTCTCATCATGCTGCCGGTGCTGACCGTCATCAACGATTTCGTCGGAATCCTCGGCGGCAGCGTCATCGCCAAGTTCTACCTCGGCAAGCCCGCATCGCTCTACTGGCGAACGGTGTTCGAGCAAATACTCTCGGGCGGGTTCACGCTTAAGTATTTCCCAAACGATTTCATCCAGGGACTCGCGAAGCCGTTCGTGTTCGGCGGGATCATCTCGCTCGTCGCCTGCTACCACGGATTGAACACCACCGGTGGAACCGAGGGCGTCGGCAACGCGACCACTCGCACCGTCGTCACGGCGAGCATTCTGATTCTGGTCGTCGATTACTTCCTCACACAGATCATTCTCACGCTGTTCCCGACATGACCGACGAAGAAGATCGCCGCAAGGGCAAGGGCGAGGGTGAGAGGCGCCACCCGAGCGAGAAGGACGAGACCGCGATGCCCCGCCGCGCGCGCGACTCCGGACGGGTGCGCGCCGCGATCAGAAACGAGCTGGAGGAGGTGGCCGAGGAAGCCGCCGAAGGCGCACCTGGCAAGACCGCGAAAAAGGGAGCGGAGCAGGTCATCACGCTCGAGAACATCTCGCTGGCGTTCGACGAGCCGATCCTCGAAAACGTTTCCTTCGATGCCAAGGCGGGCGAGACTGTCGTCGTCGTCGGTGAATCGGGCACCGGGAAGTCGACGATCCTCAAGCTGTTGCTCCGGCTCCTCATTCCGGATAAAGGGAACGTATACATCGACGGCGAGGACATCGTCGGCCTCACATTCGACGATGCGCTCAAGGTGCGTCAGAAGATGGGTATGGTTTTCCAGGGCGCGGCGCTGTTCGATTCCATGAGCGTCTACGAGAACGTCGCGTATCCGTTGCGCGAGCACACCGTTCTCACCGAAGACGAGATCGAGGCGCGCGTGCGCGAGAAGCTCCAGTTCGTCGATCTCGAGCCCGACAAGGTGA
>JADGQU010000217.1 GCA_017881545.1 Gemmatimonadaceae bacterium | reverse complement strand
CCTCGCGGAACCTCCGTGATGTTCAACATCATCGGACACATTCCGCCCCTCGAGCGCGTAGTGGCGGTGGAGGGAGCGCACCTGCACCTCTATGGGAAGGCGCCCACCGAGAAGCGTAAGGTCGGTCACGTTACCCTCGTAGCTGAGTCCCCAGCGGGGCTGGAGCGGGGCTCGGGCGAGCTTCGGCTCGCTCTGGGCCTGGAGGGCGGTGACGGGTGATCCCTTTGTCGGGCGCCTCAGCGAGGCCGCCGAAACGCCCCCGAAGCCGGTTCAAACCAATGGACCGGGCCCGACTGTCATATCTGCAGCCACAGGAAAAGCCGATTGTCCCGTATTCAAACCTTTGAGCCCTTTGAGCTATCCAATCACGCAACAAGACAGGGACAACGATCGAATGGCGGCGGCATCCAACCTGGCACACGTAGCAATGGGTGATTCCACGGACGTGGCGCTTGCCGCGGGGGGGGACCGTCAGGCCTTCGAGCGGCTGTATCAGGCACATGCGAACAGGGTGTTCTCACTCTGTGCGCGGATGGCCGGAAGCAGGACGAAGGGTGAGGAGCTGACCCAGGATGTCTTCGTGAGGACGTGGGAGAAGCTCCCGCAGTTCAGGGGAGAGAGCGCATTTTCGACCTGGCTGCACCGCCTCGCGGTGAACGTGGTGCTGAACGCGCGAAAGAGCGATGGCAAGCTTGCCTCGAGAGCGGATCAAGGCGAAGAGGACGAGGAACCGTGGGATCAAGTTGCGCGCGCTCCGATGCACTTGGAGAGAATGGACCTGGCGAATGCGATAGCCAAGCTGCCAGCGGGAGCGCGAAAGATTTTCGTGCTCCACGATGTCGAAGGTTACAAGCACGAGGAGATTGCGGAGATGATGGGAATCACCTCGGGTGGAAGTAAGGCGCAGCTCCATCGCGCGAGACTTCTTTTGAGAGAGGCACTGGAACGATGACGAACTCCAACATGACCTGCGAAGCATTCGATTCCGCGCTCCCCGACTATCTCGAGGGAACGCTGGACGATTCGCGTCGCGCTTCGGTCGAACGGCATTTGAGCGAGTGCGTGCGTTGCACCAGTCTGCTGAGAGACATAGAGAACATCAGCAAGGGAGCGGCGGGGATGCCTGACCTCGTTCCGTCGCGCGATCTGTGGCAGGGAATCGAGGCGCGGATTGCGGCGCCGGTGATCCCACTCACCGCTCGCCCGGAGCGTCAGAGACGGTTCTCGCCGGTGTGGATGGGAGTCGCTGCGGCGGCGCTGATCATGAGCACCGCGGGAATCACCTACATGCTTACCGCGCACTCGCTTCGGTCCACGCTGGGCAGCACTGTCGTCACGGTAGCGCCGGCCAACAATCGGGTCGCAACAAATACCAGCCCGGATTCCGGAGCGCCTGCCGGCGCGGCGGCGCCGACGCCGGCGAATGTGGGTGTCACGAGCACTCAGCCGGACGGTGCAGCATCGCGTGCCGTGCAGTTTGATGGGCCGTCTGGTCGACCCCGCCTGCCCGCCTCTCTCGCGTCTCAATCAACAGCCGACCGCGAGCATTCCGATCTCGTATACGGAAGAGAGATCGAAATGCTCCAGAACATCGTGAGCCGGCGCAGGACCCAGCTGGACTCGTCTACGGTGGCAATCATCGAGAGGAATCTTCAGATCATAGATGCTGCAATCGCGCAGAGCAGGAAGGCGCTCGCCAGAGATCCGGCCAGCCGCATGCTCGATCAGCAGCTGACACACGCGCTCGACAAAAAGGTCGAGCTTCTACGGACGGCGGCAATGCTGCCGGCAAGCACATAAAATGAAAAACCGAATCAAACTTTCGCGGCTCGTCGTCACGGCTGTCGTTGCACTGGTTCTCCCGCTCACCGCAAGGGCGCAGGACGAGCAAGGGGTGCAGATACGCGGCCTGACTCAGATAGACACTACGGTGAGGCTGGATCGCGGCGGAGCCGTGGATCTCTCACTCATCTCCGGGAAAATCCGCGTCACCGGCTGGGACCGGTCCGACGTCAAGATCTCGGCTTCCATCGAGAGCGGCCTCTTGCGCTTCACCGCGAACTCGTCGAGGGTGAGCCTAAGCGTCGACGACTCCGACAACGGGAGCAGGAGAGGGCGCAGGCATAACAATGTCGGTGACGCGCGCTACGACGTATCGGTTCCGCGCGGAAGTCGACTCATCCTCGAGGCGGTATCGGGCGACGTAACCGCGAAGGGCTCGCAGGGCGAGATCGAGGCGACGAGCGTGAGCGGCGACGTCGACGTAACGGACGGAGTGCGTACGGTCAGCGCGGAGTCTGTGTCGGGATCGGTCCGCGCTGCCCAGGTGAACGGGAATCTGCGAACGGAGACCGTGAGCGGCGACCTGGGAGCGGAGAACGTAACCGGCGACGTCGAGGCGAGCTCAGTGAGCGGCAACATCCGCCTCGTCGGAATTCAGTCGAAAGATGTGCGCACCGAGACCGTAAGCGGCGACATCATCTATACGGGAACGATCGAGGCCGCGGGCAAGTACAGCTTCGAATCGCACTCGGGAATGCTGAGACTCAATATTCCGCGCGGCGCTGGAGCGCAATTCAGTGTGGAGACTTTCAGCGGCGATCTGCAGTCTGATTTCCCCGTTACGATCATGCCCAGGCCCAACCTGAGAAAGGAAGGCCGAATGGAGTTTACGATCGGCGACGGCAGGGCAAAAATCACCGCGCAGACATTCAGCGGCAGCATCATAATCAACAACGGTTCAGACTCAACCACCCGGAGAGATGATGAATAGGACGAGACTTTTCGCGGCTCTTTCTGTCATGCTTGCGGCGCCCGCACTCGGTGCGCAGCAGGCGTATGGGCGCGATACGGATACCTGGCGCTGGGATGGTAAAGTAGACGCCGGCCACTGGATGAACGTGTTCAACGTCAACGGCTCGGTGGAATTCGCGCCGAGCGATGACAACATGGTTCATCTCGTTGCCGTGAAGCGGTCGAATGGACGCGAGATGGACGATATCCACTTCGAAGTCGTCCAGACCGGCGGCAACGTCACGATCTGCGCGATCTGGAACGACAGTGCGCACTGCGAGGACGGTGGCGTAGAATCGCTTCGCCACAACGGGAACAACGAGACTCACTCGAACGTCAAGTTCACGGTTCGCGTGCCTCGCGCAGTTAAGGTTGGCGCGCATTCCGTAAACGGTGGCGTCTCCGTGCGCGATGTGGGTGCTGAAGTGCGGGCGAACACAGTGAACGGCGGCGTCATTGTCCGCAACGCCGGTGGCCCGGTACGGGCGACCACGGTGAATGGCGGCGTCGACGTGAATACCGCGGCGGGTCCGGTGACGGCCGAGACGGTCAACGGCGACGTCGATGCGCGGATGGCTACTCTTCAGGGTGACGACGACATGAACTTCAAGACCGTCAACGGATCCGTGTCGATATATGTGCCCGCGCGCTTCGACGCGAACTTCCGATTCGACACGGTCCACGGCGGAATCGACAGCGATTTCCCGATGACATTGTCAGGCAAGTGGGGTCCGCGCCACGCCTCGGGCACGATCGGCGCAGGCGGACGCGACATCAGAGCGAGCAGCGTGAACGGGAGCATCGAGCTGAGAAAGCAGTAGACCAAGCCTCGCTCGACTCCAGCCCGTTCGGAGAAGCCGCGACAAATAAAAAGAGGGAGCCGACCGGCTCCCTCTTTTTCTTCCGGCAGATCCGGGACAATGTGTTTGTCGTTCTCAGAATCCGCCGGAAAAGCTGCTCAGCCTTCAGGCTGCAAAGCCTATGGCTTCCTGCCTTGGTTTTGTGGAAGTCCGAGGCACCACGCGTTCACCGCCGGGAAGCAACTGAGGCGAGGAGACTCACTCCGACGTAAATCGAGCGTTGCGACCCCGGCTCGTAGAACTTGCCGCCAGCCGCGTTCACGCTCACGGACGAGACGTACCGCGTGTTGAACAGATTTTGCGCGCCGAGCGTGATCTCCGCGCCCGACCCATTCCATAGCGCACTCGACACGATTCTCGCGTTGAAAATCGCGTAGCCGGGCGAGCTCTCTGAATTCGCATCATCGACGAACATCCTGTCGGCGAGCGTTCCTTCAGTGACCAAAGTCGCGAGCGGCGTGCGCAATGACGCGCTTGCCTGGAGCGTTTGCCGGGGAATGCCGGGAATCTGATTGCCGGCGTAGTGCGCTGTGTCCACCGTGAAATCGACGAAGCGATAGTTCGCGTAGGTGTAGGCGCCGCCGAGCTCGAGCTCGCCGATCGGAAACCCGAGCCCCAGCTCCACGCCTCGGCGCGACGTACGGCCGGCGTTCCGGAAGAATCGTCTGCCGCCGCCGCCGGGAATATCGAATGGAATCAGCTCGTCGTGAACACCGGTTGCGAACAGCGCGGTATTGTATTGCAGCCCGCGCTCCACCACACCTTTGACCCCGACTTCATAAGTCGTCGAGCGCTGTGGCTTCAGGTCGCGATTTATCCCGGCCGCGCCGCTTGGCTGATTCCCGAGCTCTGTCGCCGTGGGAGTCTCGAACGCCGACGAGATGTTCGCATAGGCACTGTGCGAGTCGGACAGTCGGGCAAGGATTCCCACCATTGGACTAACTGCGTCGAGAAGCCGCTCGCCCGAGTCGTTGGGGTTCGTCGCATTGATCAGTTTGTCCTTCACACGGAATCGCACCGCATCGGTCCGCGCCGACCCGGTGAGAGTAACGCGTTGTCCCAGATCAACCTCATCACGAACGTACGACCCGAACGAGGAGACGATCTCGCGCTGATTCAGCGTCACCGAACCGCGCTCCGCGCCGAGGACCGGGCAGGTCGTCGTTGTGGCGGTTGGCGGAGGAACGTTGTTGCAGTTGGTGAAATTCAGCCGCAGATCATTCTGGCGCTGTACTTCCGTCCCCGCGGTGAGCCTATGCTCGGCGCCAAGCAGTGAGATAGGGAGCGTCGCGCGCAGGTTTCCCCCGGACATCGTGCGGCCGACATCGACAACAGCGAAGGTGAGCGGATTGTCGAGTGTCCGGGTTCCGGCGTAGCCCGATGCTTCAATCTCCGCGCGCCCAACACTGTGGCGCCCCGTCAGGCCGAGTTGGGACTGAGTCACGGCCTTTCGGGCGCCTTTCCTTATCGAGAGCGGATCCGCCGTTCGCGGATTGGTTTCG
>JADGQU010000030.1 GCA_017881545.1 Gemmatimonadaceae bacterium | reverse complement strand
CGACGGTGACGTCAGCAAAGCCGGAGACCGTGCCGGCCATAGCCGAAATCGTCGCGGACCCGACAGCGACACCCGTCACCACCCCCATGTTGCTCACGGTCGCGATCGTCTTGTCTGAAGAGGACCATTGAAATGTTACGCCGATCAGCTGGGCACCGGTCTGGTCGAACGCGATCGCGGAGAGCTGGGCGGTCTTGCCGACGTCGATGCTCTTCAGCGGCGCGCTGACGGTCACCGACGCGACCAATGTGACGCTTGGTCCGCTGGTGCTACCGCCGCAGGACAGGCCGGGCGCTAGCAGCAGGAAAAGCAGGAGAGCGCGGGAAGCGGGGCGAAAATAGGGGTGTGATTGCAAGCTGGCACCTGTAATGTGTAGGCGGCACGAACGCGGTCCGGGCTATTGCGCCTTGTTGAACGCCAATCTGCGGGCTCAATTTACCCCTAGATTGCGCCGGAGATGCAACTCTCGCAACATCCAATATAAGATGGACCTCTACATTTTCAGCGTTGTTCTCGGAGCCGCTGGCATGGCAGCCATGGCGTTCCTTGGCTTCAGCAGCAGTCATGGGGCGGCACATCACGGCCACGATACTGGCGGACACGAGATTCACGGTATCGGTGGGCACGGTCATTCCGTGGGCATCGCGCATGGAAGCCCCCACGTTTCAGGTCACGCGCACGATGCGGGGCACATGCACTCGACCGCACACCCGCACGCCGCGCCACACTCGCATCCAGGTGGCTGGAAGTCGAATCTCTGGTCGTGGCTCTCCCCGCGCGTGTTGTTCAATTTTCTCGTCGGGTTCGGCGCCACTGGATTGATCGCAGAGCGGCTCGTCGGGCCGGTGCTCGCGCTGCCGATCGCCGTTCTCGGCGGAATTGGCTTCGAGGTGTTCGTGGTTCGGCCGCTCTTCAACTCGCTTTTCCGATTCGAATCCCAACCCGCGCAGACGCTCGGATCGGCACTCATGTCAGAGGGGCGGGCCGTGACGGGATTCGACGCCAATGGCAATGGATTGATCTCGCTGGAGCTGGGCGGCGAGGTAGTGCAGGTGCTGGGCACGCAGCTCAAGGACGAGCGCGCGGCTGGTGTTCGAATCCGCGCCGGTGATATCGTACGTATAGAGGATGTAGACGACATGCGAAATCGTTGCACGGTGTCGCGAATCGGTCTCGGTGAGACCGAATCGCGCGACGCCGACCGTCAATAAAAGGATCAGACTCTCATGACACAAATGTTGATCATTATCGCCGCCATCCTCGTCGGGGTGCTCGGAGTAATTCCGCTCATCGTTTCGTCTTTCCTTCGCAATGTCGAAGCGGGAACGATTCGAATGGTGAGCTGGGTGCAAGGCCGCACCGTCATTTATCGCGGGCCCGGCAAATCGAAGGAGGTACCCCTCCTCACTACCGGTACAACTCTTTCCAGTAAGGCGATCAACGTCGATCTCGACATCACCGACCAGACCGCGGATCTCGACCGCAACGGAACTCCTCAGCCAATCAAAGTTCGGATTCTGGCGAGCGCGATCGTCTCCGTGGGGGACACCGACGTCCTGATCAAGACAGCGGCGAACCGCTTTTTTTCCAAGGATGCGGCGGACCAGGCGAACATTCTCATCGATCTTCTTTCCAGCTCGGCCCGTAGAGCCATCAACCTCCTTACGCACGATCAGCTGTTCTCGGCCAAGACCGCTCCTCAGCTCTACTCCGGGGGTCAGGCGCCCGCGTTAGGCGCCGGCTCCAGTCAGAGCACCGCGGCTGTGGTTGCACCGAGTCATCCGCCGGCGATGACGCGCGCTGCCGAGGTAGCGCTTCAGGGAATGGAGGACGACGACGATCCGCTCGCCGTGATCATCAGGAAGGCGTGCTCGAGGGAGCTCACCGATCTTGGTCTCACCTTCAACTCCCTCAATATCAAAGTGGTGCAGTCGGAGGTCGCGGAATCGCGTCGGCGGCAATCGGCGGCGGAGGCGCAGGCGAACGCCGACATTGTGACAGCGCAGCAGGCACGGCGCGCAAAGGACGCCCAGCTCGAAGCCGAGCGCGTGATCTCGGACAAGCAGCGCGAGCTGGAGCAGACAAAGGCAGCCAACGCCGCGCTCATCGCCGAGGCGGAAGCGAAGAAGCAGACCGCACTCGGTACTCAGCGCGTCGCGGAGCTGGAGGCGACGCAGATCGCGCAGGCGCGCGCGGACGCGGAGCGGATGCGCATCGATGCGGAAGCCCGCGCCAACGCAGAAGCAATCCGCATTACTACCGTCGCGCGGGCGAACGCCGAAAGCATCCAGAAGGTGAACGAAGCGATCAAGTCCGGCGGCGAGAGCTACTTCCGCTACCGGCAGATCGAGATGATTCCGATGATCGCTCCCATGATCGCTGAGGCATTGTCGAAGGCACGGCTGGTGACGATCTCCGGGGACTCAGCGGAGGGAGGTGCCGCGCAGTCGGCGACGAGCAACATCACGAGCGTGATTCAGACCGTGCTTGCCGCGCAGCTCGTTTCCGGGAGCGGAATCCTCCAGCCGCCCGACAGCGGTCGGGACAAAACGGAATCCGCGCGCGAAAACGGGAGGGAAGCCACGCCCGCAAAGGCGCCAGCCGCGCCGCAACCCGCTCCGACCGCCAAAACCGGCTTGCGGTAAGTTGGCCAGACGAGTGCTCTAAGAGAGCGCGGGCAGATCGGGCGGCCTCGAGCAGAAATGTTCAGGCCGCCCGACTTGCATTTCCGGGTGGCGTTCTGCCAGAGGTCTCGCAGAATCCAGCGATCGAGGCCCCATCCCCGCGCAGGATGCCATCCCCTAATCCATTGTCCAGCAATGAGTTACAACTACTGCTGAGCTTTGGCACCCCACCTGCCTTGAAGGCGATGACCGGCGTGTTCCTTCACGCCACGTCGTTCAACCGTCTATTCGAAAAGTGGAGTGCTTATGCGTAGCCGTTCATTCAGTTTCATAACCTTCGCCGGCGTCCTGATCCTGGCAGTCGGGTGCAGCGGAGACAACCCGGCAGGCCTGGGCGCGCCTTCGCAGATCAACTCGGGTGCTCCGCTCAGTTCGGCGATCAAGTCGGACATCGCCTCGGCCGCCGGGGATGCAATTGCGGGCGATCTGGAAACGCTGATCGCCAACCAGGCGGCGGCGGTCGGATCCTTCGCCGTTTTCGCGCCGTCGTCAACACCGGCGTTCGATGGTGAGTCATCGGATTCGACGCCTCCCTCAACGCCTCCGGCAGGCCAACCCAATTGCACCCCGGGCAGCCAGCCGGGGGTTTTTCTTTGCGTGAAGCAGCCGGGCGAGGGCGATCATCTCAAGTGCACGTACTCGGACGAGAAGAAGCTCTACATCTGCGTCAAGGTGGACGAGCCGGCCTCCACTCCTCCTCCGGGCGAGCCGCCGCCTGCGCCGGCACCGCCAGTCAACGCGGAGTCGTGCAGCTTCAACGCCGATGCCTTGATCTACAGCTGCACCAGATCGGGAGAAGGAAAGTCAGTCGTGAAGTCATATCAGTTTCGCGACGCCTCGGGCAAGCCGATGGAGAAATTCATCAGGGGCACGACGGAGTCGATTCACTATCTCGTGAAGACAGATGGCAGCGAAGCGAAGGACAACCACACGAGCGTCAGTCATTCGCTGCGCGATGTAACGGTGAGCGGCTTCCTTGGACCCAATCGCATCTGGAACGGGTTCGGCTCGAGCGCCGACACGAATTCCTACAAAGAGGACCTGTCGACGCGCAAGTACACCGGACTCTCGGTGGACACGCTTAAGGCGGTTACCTTCGTGGACGAGAGAGCAACGCACCCGTACCCGCTTTCGGGCGTTGCGATCAGGGTCGTCGATTACACGGCGGTCTCGACCGGGAAGCAGGTCGAAACCACTACGGTTCACAGGCGTGTGGTCGTGACCTTCAATGGAACCGCGGACGTGCCGATCTCACTCGGCGACTACGGTTGCGTCCTCCATCTCGACACGCACAAGGTTGATGGCTGCAAGTAGCGACAAGGAACGTATGGGAGTTGCGGGGTGCAGCGAGATCTGACGCTGCGCCCCATTTCGCGCCACCGGAATCATTCGGTGGCGCGCTTTTGTATTTGCGGCGATCGGTGTCGCAACGGATCTTAACCTCCGACATGACGCCCGCTCTCTGGATTTCCGGAATCGCGCTTCTCGCCGCGCTGATCATAGTGGTCGTCGTGCGTGTGCGCGGCACGCGGATCGCCCTGCGGGCGCTCCATCGGTCGCGCTCACGCATCGATCGTTTCAAGCTCACCAAGAAGCCGTTCATTCGTGAGACTCTCCTCGCGGACGAAGGGATCGCTCTGGCAGTGAAGGAACACGCCGCCGAGAACTCGATGAGTGAGGAGGAGGCCTGGGGAAAAGTCGAAGAGTACATCGACGAGATCGTCCCGTTCTTCAATATTCTCACCTACTACAAGATCGGCCTCGTCGTGAGCCGGGTGCTGCTGAACTTTTTCTATAAGGTGTCGGCGGAGTACGCGGGGCGATCTTCTCAGGGCGAGGTGCCCCGCGATGCGATCGTGATCTATCTGATGAATCACAGATCCAACGCCGACTATGTGCTCGTCGGCCACGTGCTATCGGGGCAGGTGGCGATTTCATACGCCGTCGGTGAATGGGCGCGGACGTTTCCGCTCGAGTACATCTTCAAATCGTTCGGCGCGTATTTCATCCGCCGGAAATATCGCGAGAAGCTTTATCACACCGTGCTCGAGCGGTACGTGCAGCTCATCACGCGCAACGGCGTGACGCAGGGGATTTTCCTCGAAGGCGGATTGAGCCGCGACGGAAAGCTCGGCAAGGCGAAGATCGGGCTCCTCGACTACGTGCTGGGCGTCGCGCGCGAGCCGTCGATGCGGCGGCGGCTCTACATCGTGCCGGTGGCGATCAACTACGATCGCGTGCTGGAGGACCGGTCGCTCCTGCGCGAGCTGGACGCACGGGAAGGACGGAAGCGTCCGCCGCGGCGCGATCAGCTCGGCGAGGTGCTGCGCTACGTGTGGTGGAACATGGCGCGTCTCGTGGCGCGAAGATGGAGGCGATACGGGCGCGCAGCGGTCGTGATCGGAGAACCGTTTCCGCTCGCGCCGTGGCTCGAGCGGCAAGAGCGTGAGACGGGAGGATTGTTTGCGATCGATCGAGCGGAGCGCCTGGCGCGAGTTCAATCGCTTTCTGATGCCGTGCTCGAGAGAATTGCCGCGATCATTCCCGTGACTCCGGTGACTCTCGCCTGCGCCGCGATTCAGAGCTTCGACGGAGATTTCATTTCGCACGAGCAGCTGATCGCGCGCATGGGCGAGATGCGCGACGTGCTGCGCGAGCTCAATGCGCGCGTGATCCATCGCGAGGGAAGTGTGGAGGAGATCTTCGACCGCGCGTGGCGCATGCTGAAGATGCGGCGGATGCTGGTGAGAGTCGGCGCGGGATATTCGGTGATGCCGGGAAACCGAGCGCTCGTGAGTTATTACGCGAACAGCATCAGCCACCTGCTCGGACCTTTCGCGGAAGGCGTTCGCGAGCGGGATCTGCTCCCGGCGCTCGCCGCCGGCACCGCGAGCCTGTAAGAATCCTGCCCGGAACGCGTATCGCCCGGCAGCCTTAATCCGCGTCGCCCCGCAACGGCTGAAGCTCTGCCGCGCGCCTCCCAACCCTTGCAACTCTATAGTAGTTGCGGCTGTCGAATACTTTGAAAGCCCACGGACGGTGCAGCTCATCCATAGCAGTTCGTGGATCGTTCGCGTAGCGAGTCGTGCCCATGACCAGACGAAATCACCGTTCCGGTTGTCTAATCATCACTTGGCACTTGCCGTTACACGCGCCTAGTATTCGAAAGTGATGCTATCCGAACTGATGCAACGCGCTTCAGCACGACATCGTGCTGCCCACAACCGTCCTGGAGAAACGGTTAGTCAACGCGCGGCCCGGATCGCACATCGAAGCTCGCTCCTTCAGAGAGCGAGCAGTAACCTCACCCGCACGAGCGGGTTCACCATCAGGAGGCGAAGTATATGGATAATTCTCAGTCAAGAGCTCGGCCGGTTTCCGGTTCCCACCCACCCAATTCAAAGAACGGCCTAGAGAAGCAACTCGTAAGAAAGTTCATTGGCGCACTTGCGCTCCTCGTCTGCTCCGCGGCTACGCTTCGCGCGCAGAACGGCACGACCATCTCCGACACGGTGACGAATGAGCAGGGCGTCCCGCTTCCCGGAGCGACGGTGCTCATTCAGGGCACCACCACCGGCGCCCACACCGACGACGCAGGCCGTTACGTGATCGTCGTGCCCGTCGATCGCTCGAATGGTCAGTCGGGAGTTCTCGTCGCCCGTGTGATAGGCTACAGCGCGCGCCAGGTTCCAATCGTGCTCACGGCGGGCTCGACGATCAACCAGAACTTTGCGCTGGTCGTGAATCCGCTCAACCTCGACGCCGTGCTCGTGACTGGCGCGGGAACATCGACGACGCGTGAACGGCTGACGACTACAATCAACACCGTGGACAGTAGCGCGCTCACACGCGCGGCGAATCCGCAAAACCTCGTCTCGGCTTTGGCGGCTCAGGCACCCAACGTGGAAGTTCGCACGCAGTCAGGAGAGCCAGGCTCTTCGGCGTCGATCAAGATCCGCGGTTCCGCGTCACTGTCCGGAACGAACCAGCCGTTGTTCGTCGTCGACGGACAACCGATCGACAATCAGACGTTCTCGACGCAGAGCATCGCGAACGGATCGGGCACCGCCTCAGGCGCGGACGCGAGCTCTGTCGCGCCGAACCGTGCGTCGGACATCAATCCGGCCGACATCGAGTCGATCCAGATCCTGAAGAGCTCAGCGGCCGCCGCGATTTACGGCGCTCGCGCGGCGAACGGCGTGGTACTCATCACGACCAAGTCGGGGACGCCTGGTGCGACGAAGTACACGATCTCGTCTACCGAGACCTTCGATCACGTCAACATGCCGGATGTTCTCCAGCACAACTTCGTGCAGGGACTGAACGGCACCGCGGCTACATGCGGAGGGCTCGATTGCACCGTAGCCAGGTATTCGTGGGGTCCGGCAGCGACAGCCGGCACGCCGCTGTTCGACCACTCCAACGAATTGTTCGACACGGGCGTTACCGCCGACAACAATTTGCAGGTGTCGGGCGGAAACGATCGCACGACCTTCTACGCATCCGGTGGCCTCATGAATCAGAACGGCTACCTGAAGGGTCCGAACAACAAGTACAACAGGGCGACGATGCGCCTCAAGGGCACGCAGCAGATCAGCTCGAAGCTCAAGATCGGCGGCAATCTCAGCTACATCGATACGCGCGGCAAGTTCGTTCAGAAGGGATCCAATCTTTCTGGAGTCATGCTCGGCGCGCTTCGCACTCCGCCCAATTTCGACAACGAAGACACCTATCTCCCGAACGGACTCCAGCGGGCCTACCGTTTTCCGAACGCCACGAGTGTCGCGGCCATGGAAAACGCGGTCTACTACGACAATCCGTTCTTCGTTCTGGACAACCCGGGCAATCAAAGTGAGCTCGGCCGGTCCGTCTCGAACGTGACGGCCGACTGGACTCCTCTCGATTGGCTTTCCGTCAACGAGACGCTCGGCGCGGATTTCTACAATGACTGGCGACTCGAGTCGCTGCCCCTGACTTCGGGCAACGACGCCGTTGGGAATGTCACGCGCAACGACCTCAACAACCTCGAGATCGACCACAACCTGATTGCGACGGCGAAGCACACTTTCGGAACGAACACCGATCTGACTTTCACGGTCGGCCAGAATCTGAACTCGCGCCGTCTGCGCCAGACATACACGTTCGGCGAGCAACTGATCGCGCCGACGCCGTACAACATTCAGAACACGATCACGCCGCGGGTTCAGGAATACCGCGCGCTACGCCACATCGAGGCGTATTTCGGGCAGGCAGAGTTGAGTATGTTCGATCAGCTCGTGCTGAACCTTGGCGTTCGGAACGACGGTTTCTCCACGTTCGGAAGCTCGAATCCGAGAGCCAACTATCCGAAGGCTAGCGCAGCCTGGACCTTCAGCAATCTGCTCAACAACCGCGATCGGACCGGAATCTTCTCATACGGGAAGCTCCACATCGCGTACGGAGAGACAGGCAAGGAGCCACCCGCATACGCTGCGGTTACCGCGCTCAGCTCTACTCAGGTCTTCGGGCTCGGAGGCTTTGGCGACGTGCTCAAGTCCGGCATCAACGGGCAGGGAGCGCTGTCAACCAGCTTGATCGTCGGCAATCCCAACCTAAGGCCTGAGCGCAACAAGGAAACCGAGATCGGTGCCGATCTCGCGTTTCTTAACAGCAAGATCGATCTCTCGGCCACCGGCTACAACAAACGGGGGTCGGACATCATTCTCAGCGCGCCGATCAACGCGTCGGCGACTGGCTCCAATCAGCAGATCCTCAATGCGGCTGAGATCACCAACAAGGGTCTGGAGCTGACGCTCAATCTCCATCCGCTTCAGCGTCCCGACGCGGCGTGGGATATCGGCGTCCAGTTCGGAAAGAACAAGGGGAATGTGGTGAGCCTGAACGGGGCGCAGTTCATCAACTACAACCTCGAAGGGTTCACCGGCGCGATCGGCACGTCGGCGATTGGGTTTGCTCCGGGCGTCATTCAGGGAGCCGACTTCATTCGGTGCGGGCGTGGCATTACGAACGTCGCCATTCCCGGCATGGGAGTCGTCTCCGACATCGATGCGGCGTGCGGCTCGGCACCAAAGGGTGCGCTATTCCTCGGGCCGGATGGGCTTCCGGTTCCGGATGCGACCCAGCGGATCATCGCTGATCCGAACCCGAAGTACACGATGTCGTACAGCAGCAACGTGCGCTGGCACAAGCTCTCGGTTTCCGGCCTGCTCGATGTCCGGAAGGGCGGAAGTGTGTGGAACGGCACGCGTGGAGTTCTGGACTTTTTCGGAACGGGCATTGATACGAAGAACCGCACCGTCACCAATGGTCAATACGGCGTCAACTACATGACCAAGGTGTACCCGACGACAGCTGGCCCTGGCAAGGATAACAATGTGATCCCTTTCCAGTCGCCTAACGACTGGCAGAACTGGTTCCTGGGAGACGGTGGCGGATTCGGAAACGTAGGCGCGCAGTTCGTCGAGGATGGCAGTTTTGCCAAGCTCCGCGAGATCTCGCTCACCTACACGCTCGACACCCAGATGTTCAAGAATCTGACTGGGTTCTCGAGCGCGGACATTCGCATCGCCGGCAGAAATCTGAAGACGTGGACGAAATACAGCGGCTTCGATCCAGAGGTCAACCTGGGCGGAGCTGAGTTCCTGACACAGGGACTCGACTATTTCATCAATCCGCCGACGCGGTCTTTCGTGCTCTCATTCAGCCTCACTCGCTAGTCCATAACGGAGAATCCAGAAGTGACTAATCATATAAAACGCGTTACGACGGGACTCGTCGTTGCCGCTGCGATAGCAGTCGTTGGGGGGTGCAACAACTTCCTGACGGGCGGCGAAACGAGCACCGATCCGAACCGCCAGATCATCGCGACGAACGACCAGTTCTTCGTCGCGACGCAGGAAAATCTGTGGGGATTTTGGGGCAGCGACGTCGCCCGCGATGCGGGCATACTGACCCAGCAATTTCACGGGGTCGCAAACCAGTATGGCGCGCTCGACGCGACATATTCGCACGACCCAACGACGACCAACGGCTCGCACGCGGCGCTGTACACGTTGGGCGGGCTGGTCGACATCAAGAAGCTCCAGACCGGCGCCAGGTTGATCGGTGATTCGCTCTACCTCGGCATCGCACAGGTCGAGGAAGGAGCCTTGATGGGCACGGGCGCCGATATCTTTGGCGATCTCGTTTACAAGGAAGCCCTTCAGGGAACCGCGAACCCCGTTCTCGACGACCAATTCGTGGTCTATGATTCCGTGCAGAAGGTGTTGTCTGCCGGGATCACGAACATGAATCTGAGCGTTGCAACGAGCGTGGGACCCGGTGGTGCGGACCTCGTCTATGGCGGCGATGCCGCGCTCTGGACGGCGATGGCCCACACTCTCAAGGCCCGTTTTTTCATGCACACGGCCGAGGTGAGGGGGGCTGCCGCTTACGCATCCGCGCTCGCGGAGTCGCAGCAGGGAATCGGCAGCGACGACGGAAATTATTTCGGTGCGTTCACCGCGACCGCATCGGAAACCAATTTCTACTTCCAGTTTCACGGACCGGCAGGCCGCGGTGGTGACCTGGCGGATGGCATTTTCCTCGACGACCTGCTGGCGGCTCGCGGCGATCCGCGCCGCACGGAGTATTTCTCGCTCACCGGCAATCCAAGGTGGCTGAGCGCGACACGTGGCGCTGCTGATTTCCAGCAGCCGTACGTCACCTATGATGAAAACACACTCATCTGGGCGGAAGCTGCGTTTCGCGGAGGGAATCAGGTTGTGGCTCTGGCGAAGCTCAATGAGGAGCGCGCCAATCACGGCCTGGCCCCGGTGGCGTTCGCGGGTCAGCCGCTTCTCAATGAGATCCTCACTGAGAAGTACATCGTGGACTTTCAGCTGGGTGAGGAGCCATGGAACGATTACAAGCGTACCTGCACTCCGAACCTGGTTCCGACGGCAGCAGGGCAGCCGATTCCGGGGCGTCTCTACTATGACGCGTCGGAGCAGAACACGGACACCAACATTCCGGCTCCCAACACCGGCGTGAACGGTCTCCGCAACAAGAATGATCCAGTGAATGCTGTGTCGGATGGTACCGGCGCGGCATGCCTCGGTCAGTTCTAACAGTCGAAAGGCTCCAAGGAATAACGTTCGAGCCCAGTCGAAGCCGACTGGGCTCGAATGCTTTTCACCAGGGTATTGGTTGGAAGAGATGAAAAACATCGCGCTCGTCAACATCAGAATTCGCATGGCGCCGCTTTCGGTATCGATCCTCACGATGGCGGCGTGCACCGCGTATACCCCGATTCATGGAATCGAGGCGACTCCGGGCTACGATGTCCGCGTGCGTCTTACTGACAAGGGCGCCGTGGATCTGGTGCCCAGAATAGGCCCGCGCGCGCGACAGCTGCAGGGAACGCTCAAGCAGGTGAGCGATACCTCGATGGTGGTGGTGGTTCGCAAAGTCGTCCGCGAAGGCGGCGGCGAAGACACCTACGAGGGCCAGGAGATCTCGATCCCGTCGCAGGACATCGAATTGGCGGAAACGAGCAAGACCTCGGTGCCGAGGAGCATTCTCGCCGCGGGTGGGATACTGGCTTCAGCGTTTCTGATCGCCAAAGGAGCGGGCGACCTCTCCGGCGGTGGCTCTGGTAAGAAGCCGCCCCCCACCCGCTAATCTGCCGCGGCTGTTACCAGACCCCGACACTCGAGTGATTGAGGCTGCTCTCGATCGTCAATCGAACCGCGGAGCTGCCGCGGATCGAGAGCGCCTGCGACACGTAGCTATCCGTGCCCCCAATCCGCCGGGCAGCGATGCGAATCACGCCCATCTGTCCCTGTAGCTGGGGCGGGATCTCGATCGAGAGTTTGTGGGCGGCTGCGACCTGGATGAACCTGGTTTGTATGCCGTCGTGCACGACGTATAGGACAACGTCGGCCCAATTGTGATTCTCGACTTCGAGGACGACCGGTTCCGGTGCGACGGTGTCCGGCGTTGCTTCAGCCAGAGCAGTCGCGGGCACCGGATGTCGGCCAGCACATGCCAGGAAGAGGCTCGACACCAGGAAATACGAGGCGAGGATAGTGCGGCGGCCTACCATGTTTTCTCCGACGCCAACCGTCGCGGCGCCATGTCGCGACGGATACTGGAATGTGTAGCACGGACCAACCGGCGTCGAGTGGCACCGCGTCCGCCGCGGTGCGGTCGCGAGCGGGCCCCGCTCGGGCACCGGCAGTTTGCATTGAACCAGCCATGGCCTACGCTGAAGCAGTTGCAGCCTACGTTGACATAAGTGTCAGGCCCGTCTAACTTTATAGGCTGGTCTGCCTTGGAATCCAGCAGACATCGCACCTTGGAACCGGTCGTTCAACAACCAGTAATGCCGACAATCAATCAGCTCGTACGTCAGAGCCGCCGCGACGTTCAGAAGAAGGAAAAGGCGCCAGCTCTCAAGTCGAACCCGCAGAAGCGCGGCGTTTGCACCCGCGTCTATACCACCACGCCGAAGAAGCCGAACTCGGCGCTCCGCAAAGTGGCGCGTGTGCGGCTGACGAACGGCTTCGAAGTCACCGCCTACATCCCCGGCGAAGGCCACAATCTGCAGGAGCACTCGATCGTGCTCATTCGTGGCGGCCGCGTGAAGGATCTCCCGGGTGTGCGCTACCACATCGTTCGCGGCTCGCTCGACGCATCGGGCGTCAACGGCCGCAACAAGAGCCGATCCAAGTACGGCACCAAGAAACCAAAGGCCGCCGGCGCCGCCGGTGGAGGTAAGAAGAAGTGAGCCGCCGCAAAAAGTCCATCAAGCGTCCGATTCTTCCCGACGCGCGCTACGATAGCCAGACCGTCTCGAAGTTCATCAATGCCATCATGTACCAAGGGAAGAAGTCGACTGCCGAGAGAATCTTCTATGGCGCGATGGACATCGTCGAGGGCAAAACCGCGCAGCCCGGCGTCACGATCTTCAAGCAGGCCCTCACCAACTTGAAGCCGGCCGTCGAAGTGAAGAGCCGCCGCGTTGGTGGTGCGACCTACCAGGTCCCCGTCGAAGTTCGTCCCGACCGTCGCACCGCGCTCGCGATGCGCTGGCTGATCACCTTCTCCCGCGGCCGGAACGAGAAATCGATGGCCGAGAAGCTTGCCGCCGAAGTGATCGCCGCGAGCAAGGGCGAAGGCAACGCGGTCAAGAAGAAGGAAGACACCCACAGAATGGCCGAAGCGAACAAGGCGTTCGCGCACTATCGCTGGTAGCACCCGGTCGATCAGCGGTTCCGGATCCCATTTGGCTCAGTCGAATGGGATCTTTGTTTTGGCTGGTCATCTCCTCCGGTAGCTTCCCACCGCGGGTCTTCAAACGACTGAGCGCCCGGTCCCGAGCTCTATCGGGGACTCCACGATAGAGCGACACCCTGAAACCCCAGGGGCAGTTGCAGTCCCGTCGCCGGGTCGAGTACCGACGGGGTGGCGTTCACGTTTGCGACGATCCACCGCCCATCGGGAGACCAGTCGAGTCCGGTGAAGGAGTAAGCCCTTTCCACCAGCTGCGTCAGTCCCGATCCATCCGCATTGACGACGTAAAGTCCCGCGCCGCCCGTGGTCGCGATACGATTTGCAGTCGGCGACCAGCGGATCCCATCGGCGCCCGTGCCGCTGATTGTGAATGTGCTGCCCGATTGAAGATTCAGGATCTTGATATCGTTCGCGGTCGTCGTTGGGCTTGTCGTCCTCTCCACGTATGCCAGTCTGGTTCCGTCGGGTGAGGGCGACGGCGATGTCCGAATAGCATATGGAGACCCCGCAACTGGACCACTTGCCAGGCGCGTGAGACCAGTTCCATCTGGATGAATGCGCCAAACGCTCCCAGCCCCGCCAGGCCCAATCAACGTCGTGAAGTAAACCCAGGCGCCGTCGTATGAAACGGCCGGAGATGCGAGCTTCTCACCGATCAGG
>JADGQU010000216.1 GCA_017881545.1 Gemmatimonadaceae bacterium | reverse complement strand
GATAGCATAGCGGTGATTGGCGTTGCATAGCCACCAAATGATGTAAAGCGCCTGCGCGCCTCCGGCTACGCTCGATGCGTGCAAAGTCTCGAGCGCGCTCTTGAACTTCTGCGACGGGCGCGCTCAGCCGTCGGAGCAAGCTCGATCCTGAGTGAGCTCGGGTTCATCGGGCCCTTGCTCCCACTGGACAACAAGGCTCGGACCGCGCTTCGACTCCCAGACCACATCCGCTCCGCGGGGATCACACTCGGAGACGATTGTCTCCGCGGACTCGTCCTGGAGCTGGATGACGCCTCCGACCTCCGGCAGACTCTCGGGTCGACGGCAAAGGCGCTTGCGAATAACGCTCCGCAGTTTCTCTGGATTGTTTGCGCATTCAACGCAAACGCACGCGAGCTCGCCATCGCGTGCTGGTCTGCCGCGCGGTCCCGGGTTCGCGTTGCATCACTCGTGTGCAGAGCCGACAAGCTCTATACGAGCGACGCCGAGACTTTGTGCGCGCTCTCCGCGGCAGTTGGCGAATCGGATCTGATCACCCACTCGCGATGGCTGGATATCCTCGGACGTGAGGCAATCACCCGAAGATTCTTTTCCGCCCTTCAACGCGTCGTCGCCGAGCTTGCCGGATCCCTGAGCGGACGACTAAGCGAGGCCGAGCGAGGCCAGCTCGCGCTGCTCTACATCTCACGACTGATCTTTCTCTCGTTTCTCGAGACCAGAGGGTGGCTCAATGACGACTTTGGCTTTCTGAGCAACGGATTTTCGCGTTGCATTTCCAAAGGCGGCCGATACCAGCAGAGAGTGCTGGAGCCGCTCTTCTTCGGAACGCTGAACACCGCGGTGCGCGACCGCTCGACGCGAGCGAGAGCTTTCGGGCGAATTCCATTTCTCAACGGCGGACTCTTCGCCCGGTCTCATCTCGAGAAGCAGCGGCGGGGTAGTGAATTCACCGACGAATCGTTTGGAAACGCTTATGCCTCCCTCCTTTCCCATTACCGCTTCAGCGGACGCGAAGACTCGGCTGATTGGTCCGAGGCGTCGGTCGATCCCGAGATCCTGGGCAAGACGTTCGAGGCTCTCATGGCGGCACCCGATCGCAAGACCAGCGGCGCGTTCTACACTCCTCAGGATCTCGTGGAGGACATCACCGGACACGCTCTCGCCTCGCTTCTCGACGCGGCGGATTGCAGAGAGGCACTGTGCCGAATCAAGGTCCTGGATCCCGCGTGCGGCTCCGGCGCATTCCTCGTCCACGCACTCGAGCGGATCGCTGCACTTCGGAAGGAGCACGGTGAATCAGGTTCCGTCGCTGACATCCGGCGGCGCGTACTGACGTCTTCGATCTTTGGCGTCGACCTGAATCCAATGGCCGTCTGGCTTTGCGAGCTGCGCCTCTGGCTTTCGATCGTGATCGAGAGCGATGAAGCCGACCCAATGCGCATCGCCCCGCTTCCCAATCTTGACCGGCACATCCGCGTCGGCGATTCACTCGCGGGCGGGGCATTCGATGACCGCGGCGGCCCGATCAGCGGGAGAAAGATCGTGAGCGTTCGCGCCCGCTACATGAGGGCTGTAGGACCCCGAAAGCGCACTCTTGCCCGCGCTCTCGATCGCCTGGAGCGCTCGGCTGCTCTCGAGGTCCTCGCGCGCACGCACGCACGAATGAGCGCTGAACGTAAGGAGATGATCATCGCGCTGCGCGCCAGAGACCTGTTTGGTGACCGTCAGGCGCCGAATGCCGACACCCGACCCCGTCTCGCCGGCATCCGGTCCCGCCTCGGGGAGAATGCGCATCGAACAAAGGCGCTACGCGCGGGCGCCGCGCTTCCCTTCTCCTTCGCTGCGCACTTCTCTGACGTGGCCGCCGGCGGAGGGTTCGATGTGATCATAGGCAACCCACCGTGGGTGCGCGTGCATCATATCGCAGAGGCATCGCGGGAGCGCTTGAGGCGGGATTTCGCGGTATATCGAAACGCCGCTTGGGAAAGCGGAGCGACGGCCGCCGGAGCCGGGCGCGGATTCTCGGCCCAGATTGACCTCGCGGCGCTGTTCGTCGAGCGATCGTGTGAGCTGCTCCGGCCCGGCGGCACTCTCGCGTTGCTGCTTCCAACCAAGTTGTGGCGTTCGCTCGCCGGCGGTGGAGTCCGTCGCCTCCTGCTCGACCGAACGGACATCGTCGCGCTGGAAGATCTCGCCGAATCGCATTCGCATTTCGATGCCGCGGTCTATCCATCGCTTCTCGTTGCTCGCAGGCGGACGGATCGCCCCGACGCATCGGTGCCGATGGTGCGCGCCGCCGTTCGCACTACCCAAGGCGCGATCCGGTGGCGCTGCCCGCGCGATCTGCTGTCCGTCGATGCCACACCAGGCAGTCCATGGGTGCTCATACCGCCGAGCGCGAGACGTGCGTTCGATCGAGTGGCACGTGCCGGCGTTCCCTTCTTTCGAAGCGACTTCGGCCGCCCGCTTCTCGGCGTCAAGACGGGATGCAACAGCGCTTACATCGTGCACGTCGAGTCCATCGACGGAGACGTTGCGCGCGTTTCCGCCGGCAGCCGGACGGGCCTGATCGAGCGCGGCATGCTTCGTCCACTCATTCGCGGCGAGACGCTGGATAAATGGACTCTGACCGGCCCGCGCGAATACCTGGTGTGGCCTCACGAGGAAGGCGATCGACCTCGACGCGAGCTCCCTCCCCTCGCGCGGCGGTGGCTGCTCCCCTTTCGCGACGTGTTGACCGCGCGGAGCGATCTCCATGGACGCATTCCCTGGTGGTCCGTGTTCCGCACCGAGAGTGCGAATCACGAGCGGTCGCGGGTGGTCTGGGCTGATTTCGGATTGACGCCTCGCGCGACCGTCCTCGAGGCGCAAGAGCCGTTCGTCGCCCTCAACAGCTGCTATGTCGTGAGCTGCGCGAGCCAGGCGGATGCTTATGCCCTCGCGACGATCCTCAACAGCTCGCTGGCGGCGGCGTGGCTCAACTCACTCGCCGAGCCCGCGCGCGGCGGGTATCGGCGCTACCTCGGCTGGACGCTGTCACTACTTCCGATCCCGGAAGACTGGGATCGTGCTCGCGCGCTGCTTTGCCCGCTTGGCGAGCGAGCAATGCGCGGTGATATCCCCGCCGACAGCGAGATTCTGAGCGTCGTGTTGGATGCGTACCAGCTGACTGGCGCCGAAATTCGGCCTCTGCTCACGTGGACTCTCGACTGCGACTAGCATCCGCTGCAGCAGTTCGGTCCCGGATTGCCCGGCTCATTCTTTCCGAAACGCCCTCGCCGGCAACTCTCGGATCCATTTCCCTCCAGCCCCACCAAAACTCCGCCGCCGCACGATTACGATCTGCCTTGGATCAATTCGGTGGTGCGTTGCTGTGCGACGATGTGGGTATGGGAAAGACGTACGTCGCGACTGCGATCGCGCAACAGCACGCCCGGTGTCTGATCGTCGTGCCGGCGGCGCTCATCTCAATGTGGCGCGATGCGCTTGCAGCTACAGGGACGGTCGCAGAGATCGTCACGTTCGAGGCGTTGAGCCGAGCAGATGCGAATGACCTACACAGGCATCGTAGCAGTACGTCGAATCTCGGCACAGCAGATCGGCCGAGCGCGTCCTCTCACGTGGATCTTTCACGAAAGGGCCACGAACGCCAATCGTACGATCTGGTCGTTGTCGACGAAGCCCATCACGCCAGAAATCCCACGACCAACAGATATTTCGCTCTCGCCTCGCTCGCTCGCGGAGCGAAGGTGCTGCTCCTGAGCGCGACACCGATTCACAATCGACGCGCCGATCTCGTGGCGCTGCTTGCGTTGTTTCTGGGATCGAGAGCGCGCTCGATGACGTCCGCCGAGCTCGCGCTCTGTGTCGTGCGTCGCGAGCATGCGCAGCTGGAGGGGACGCTTGCAATTCCCGCGGTCTCGCCCCCGACGCATCACCACCTCTCCGACAACCAGAGAGTGGTTGAGGAGTTGATGAGTCTTCCGCCTCCGCTTCCCGTTCGCGACGGCGGACTCGGTGGCGTGCTCATAGGTCGGGGGCTGGTGCATCAATGGGCATCGAGTGAGGCTGCCCTGCACGAAGCGGTTCTACGCCGCATCGCTCGGGCGACGGCGCTCTGCGCATCTCTCGAAGCCGGCACCTACCCGACCGCGCAAGAGCTGGAAACCTGGACCTACGGCGAAGGCTCGTTGCAGCTGGGATTTCCGGAGCTGCTCTCCGCGCCCGTCACGAATCACGTTGAATTGCTCGATGCGGTTCGTGCGCACCTGAACGCGTTGCAGAACTTTCGCGCCCAATTTCATTCCGCGACTGAGCTGGACGAGGAGCGAGCGAGAATCGTGGCGGGCATCAGGAAAACGCAGGCGGGCACAAAGATCGTCGCCTTCGCTCAGTACTCCGAGACCGTCTCAATGTTATTCCGTCGTTTGGCTCGCACGGGTGGCGTCGCCATGCTCACGTCCCATGGCGCGAGAGTGGCGGGAGGCTCACTCACGCGGGGCGAAGCAATCGGTCGCTTTGCTCCATACGCGAGTCATTTCCCGACGCCGGGGCCTGCCGAGACAATTGATCTGCTGCTTACGACCGATTTGCTGAGTGAGGGAGTGAATCTACAGGACGCCGCCTCTGTCGTTCACCTGGATATCCCGTGGACGCTCGCGCGGATGGAGCAGCGCGTTGGGCGTGTCGCGCGAATGGGATCACGTCACTCACGGGTCGAAGTGCACATCCTGCGTTCGCCACGAAGCGCTTCCGCGATGCTCGACACCGAGATGATCGTGCGGCGCAAATGGAGCATCGCCCGCAGCGCGGTCGGAACGAGCCAACCAGATCCGCTGGAAAGGGCGGCGAGTGTCGAGCACGTCGCGCCCACTGACGCACCGCCTCAAAGCATGCCGGCGAAGACTGAACGTCTCCGGTCGATCCTTCAGAGCTGGGTAACAGCTGACGACGTGGATAGCTCGGACACAATCGTCGCGACCGTCAGGGCGCCCCGTTCGGGTTTCATTGCTGCGACTTCGACGGCTCGTTTGGAACGACCGCAGCTACTGGTTGGCCGGGCGAACAAAGTGTCGACAGATGCGGACGCGCAAATCGACGCGTGCCTGTTGGCCGGCGGCGACGAGATCCCAACAGACGTGGCTGATTCCGAGCACGCCGTTCATGCAATTGAGGACTGGTA
>JADGQU010000215.1 GCA_017881545.1 Gemmatimonadaceae bacterium | reverse complement strand
ACAGGCCCGGCAGGACTTGAACCTGCAACCCCCGGTTTTGGAGACCGGTGCTCTACCAATTGAGCTACGGACCTAAACCGAGCTGCAGCCACTCAGTCAACTACTACGAACTGCGGACAACTGGGCTCCGCGTGCAATTGAACCGTCGTACTAGAGGGGTGGCTGACGGGAATTGAACCCGCAACCCCCGGTGCCACAGACCGGTGCTCTAACCAATTGAGCTACAGCCACCATGAACAGCTTTTACTTCGAATTTCACGAACAACGTATTCAAACAGCGAAGCTGCATCTTAACCGCGTTCTACAATCGAATCAACTTACTTCGAGCGGTCCATGTACTCGCCCGTGTTCGGGTTCACGCGCACCTTTTCGCCCGTGTTCACGAACTCGGGAACGTTGATCGTCACGCCGTTCTCCAGCTTCGCCGGCTTGGTCGACGCCGTCTTCGTCGCCGTCTTCATTACCGGCGCGGTATCCACCACCGCCAACACGATCGAATTCGGCAGCGTAATGCCGATCACCCTGCCGTCATAGTACTCCGCCTGGATCTTCATCCCCGACTGCATCCACTGCGCGTTGTCACCGAGCACCTCTTCCTCGATCTCCATCTGATCGTAGTTCTCGGTGTTCATGAAGTGATACGTTTCGCCGCCCTGATACATGAACTCGAGATCGTGCGTCTCCATCGACGCCTTTTCGATCGTGTCGGCGGCGCGGAAGCGGTGCTCGAAGTTGTTGCCGGTGCGAAGATTCTTGAGCTTCGCCTGCACCATCGCGCGGAGATTGCCCGGCGTGTGATGGCGGAACTCTACAACGCGACACGGATCGCCCTGGAACACGAGGACCATTCCACGCCGGATCTGGGTGGCAGGCATTGCCATATGCTTATTCCAATTACTGAGGTCTGAAAACTGAAGATCGACGCCGGTCAGCTGCCGTCTGGCGTCGATCAATAAGAGCGTAAACGCAAACAGCCTTGGAACTTAGCCGCCTTTCGAACCTCGGTCAAGCTGCGCGACGATGGGCTTGAGCGCTTTCCATACGTTGTCCGCGACGATTCGCTCTCCGGTCGTGTTCGGATGAACGCCGTCGGGCTGGTTGAGCCGCGGAATTCCCGCCACCCCGTCGAGCAGGAATGGCAGCAGCATGACGTTCTCCTTCCTGGCCACTTCGGGATAGATCGCGTGAAAGGCCCGCGTGTAGGCAGTGCCAAAGTTGGGCGGCGCTTCCATCTGGACCAGGGCGATCTTCGCTTGCGGCTGCTTGGCTCGGACGGCGGTGATCAGCTGCTCGAGATTCGCTCTGGCGTCCTCGGGTGGCAGACCGCGAAGCGCGTCGTTCGCCCCGCCCTCGATCACGATCAGATCGGCCGGGGCCCGAAGCACCCAGTCTATGCGCCGAACGGCGCCCGCCGTCGTCTCACCGGACAAGCCGGCATTGACCGCCTTGATTGGTACGCCCTCAGCTTGCGCCTTCTTCTCGATCAGCGACGGGTAGGCTTGCTCCGGATCCAATCCGAGGCCCGCCGTAAGACTGGTTCCGAAGAAAAGAACAACCGGAGTGCGCCTTGATCCGGCGCTGCTGTCCGCGGTCGAACCTGTGTTGGTGGTGTTGGCGGACGCTGCCGGTCCCGCTCTCTTTGCCACACTCATGTTATCCTTCGTCTCCCGCGATTTCCTCGCACTGTCCACATTTCCGCCCGAGCCGCACGCAATGATGCACGCGAGCGCGACGACCTGAGCCACCCGTCGTCCGCGAACCGCCGGCCAAATCACAACTTCATTCATGCTGATTGCCCGTGAAGTAACCAAAGAATATATGAGCGGCGAGCAAAAGCTTGCCGTGTTGCGCGACGTGTCGTTCACGATACCGCAGGGAGCTTTCGTCGCAATCGTCGGACCCTCCGGAAGCGGCAAGACGACCCTCCTGGGACTGCTCGCCGGTCTTGATACACCGACGCGCGGCACTGTGCTCCTCGACGATACCGACCTCGGAAAGTTATCGGAGAACGATCGCGCCCGACTGCGTGGCGAGAAGGTCGGTTTCGTCTTCCAGAGCTTTCAGCTCATCCCGACGCTCACCGCGCTCGAGAACGTGCAGGTTCCGCTCGAGCTGCGTGGAACGGCGGGCGCCGTTGAGCGCGCGCGCGACCTGATCGAGCGTGTCGGACTCTCGGGCAGAGGCCACCACTTTCCGACCCAGCTTTCGGGCGGTGAGCAGCAGCGCGTTGCGATCGCGCGGGCATTCGCCAACTGGCCCAAGATTCTTTTCGCCGACGAGCCGACCGGGAATCTCGACAACGCGACGGGACAGCGGATCTTCGAGCTCCTTCAGTCGCTCAACACCGATGGCGGCTCCACGATCGTTCTGGTGACCCACGAGCTCGCGCTCGCGTCGAAGGCGTCGCGCATGATCAGGCTGCTCGACGGCGCCGTTGTGGAGGACACGGGCGCGTGATCGGCATGTCGCGCAGCATCTGGAGTCTGGCCTGGCGCGAGAGCCGCACGGCGCGCCGGCGGTTGCTGCTTTACATGTCGTCGATCTCGCTCGGCGTCGCCGCACTCGTCGCCATCGACTCCTTCTCTGCCAACATCATTCAGTCGGTGAAGGATCAATCGCGCACCCTGATGGGTGGCGACATCTCCTTCAATTCCTCCAAGCCGATTCCTCCGGCGGTCGATTCCCTCTTCGATTCGCTCGCGCGCCACGGACTTTCGTTCGCCAGGGTGACGACCTTCCCGTCCATGGCTGTGGTTCCGCGCACAAGCGGCACGCGCTTCACGCAGGTGCGCGGCGTCACCGACAATTATCCATTCTATGGAGGCGTCGTCACGGAGCCGGCCGGCCGTTGGTCCCTCTTGACCAAAGGCGCCAATGCCATCGTCGATCCGGCTCTCCTCACGTCCCTCAACGCCAGGGTCGGCGACACTCTCAAACTGGGCTTCGGCACCTTCACCATCGTTGCGACGATCAAGGATGTCCCCGGCGCGGCCGGGATCGCCGAGATGCTGGGCCCGCGCATCTTCATTCCCGCACGCTACGTGGCGGAGACGCAGCTGCTGGTGTTCGGAAGCACCGCCGAGAGAACTGTTCTCGCGAAGCTGCCGTCCGGCGTTGATCCGGACAAGTTCGTCAAGCCGTTCAAGAAACATGTCGAGGACCAGCAGGTGCGCGTCCGCACGGTCACCCAGACCGAGATGCAGACCGAGGATGCGATCGAGAACCTCTCGAACTTCATCGGCATCGTCGGGCTCGTGGCGCTGCTCCTCGGCGGAATCGGCGTGGCGAGCGGAGTTCGCGCATTCGTCGCGCGCAAGATCGATACGGTGGCGGTGCTTCGCTGCCTCGGGGCCTCGAGCGGCCAGGTCCTCACGATCTATGTCGTGCAGGCGGCAGCAATGGGTCTCGTGGGCGCCGCGGCCGGTGCCGCGCTGGGCGTGGCCGTTCAGTTTCTCCTTCCGCGGGCGCTCACTGATTTTCTTCCAATCGATGTCAAGGTGACGCTCGTGCCATCGGCGGTGCTCACCGGGCTCGCGGTTGGTGGCTGGATCGCGCTCATCTTTGCGTTGCGTCCTCTGCTCGCTCTGCGCAATGTCTCGCCGCTCCAGACGCTCCGCCGCGACACCGACGCTGAAGTCCTGCGCATGCGGTGGACGGATGCGCCAAGGATCGCGGTGAACGCGGCGATGGTGCTGAGTGTCGTCGCGATCGCGCTGTCGCGCGCGCAGACGACGAAGCAGGCATTCGCGATGAGCGCGGCAACCGGTTTCGCGGTTTTTGCGCTCGCCGCCAGCGCCGCGTTTCTTTCGTGGGCCGCGCGCAAGGGACTCAGAACGCGCTGGCCGTACGTGGTGCGACAGGGCGTCGCCAACCTTTATCGCCCCGGAAATCAAACGCGGGCCGTTACGCTCGCACTCGGCTTCGGCGCGTTCCTGGTGAGCACTCTCTATCTCGTACAGAACAACCTCCTGCGGCGATTCACGACAGCCGCGGCGGAGTCGCGCGGCAACGTCGTCTTCTTCGACGTCCAGCAGGATCAGGTGGCAGGACTGGATTCGATCGTGCGAGGCGGAGGCCACGGCGTTGTCCAGCTGGCGCCCGTCGTCACCATGCGCATCGCCGCGGTAAACGGCAAACGCGTCTCCGACATGAACCCGGCCAAACCCGGGCAGCGTGGCCGCGCGTCATGGGCAATCAGACGGGAGTTCCGTTCGACTTATCGAGACAAGCCCGCGGCGAGTGAGACGATCGTCGCCGGCAAGTGGTTCAGCGACAGCTCGCTCAAGGTTCCCCGCGATACCGGCGAGATCTCCCTCGAGGAAGGAATCGCCACAGAGCTCAACGTCAAGCTCGGCGACATCATCAGCTGGAACGTACAGGGTGTCGAGATCCCGACGCGCATCACGAGTCTCCGAAAGGTCGTGTGGACGCGGTTCGAGCCGAACTTCTTCGTGGTGTTCGCTCCGCCCGTGCTGAAGGGAGCGCCGAACCAGTACGTGCTGCTCGCGCAGGTGAAGGATCCCCCCGCTGTCGCACTGCTTCAGCGCACGGTGGTGAACCGCTTCCCGAACGTGTCGAGCCTCGACCTTACGGCGATCAAGCGCACGGTGGACAGAATCGTCGGGAAGGTCTCGCTCGCGATCCGCTTCATGGCGCTCTTCAGTCTCGCTGTCGCGATTCCGGTGCTGTTCAGTGCGGTGTCGGCAACGCGACGCGAGAGGGTTCGCGAGGGCGTGCTCCTCAAAACCCTGGGTGCCACGCGCGGTCAGATCGCCCGGATTCTTCTGGCGGAGTACTCGCTACTCGGTTTGATGGGGGGCCTCACCGGAATGTTGCTGTCGCTGGCCGGAGGTTGGGCCGTCGTGCGCTTCATGTTCAAGACGCCCTTCACGCCGGCGATTGTGGCGGTTGCCGGAATCGCGGCGGTGATCGTTGGGCTGACGCTGCTGATCGGCTTGCTCGCCGGGCGGGATGTTTTCAGAGAAACACCGATCGCCGCTTTAAGGGACGCGTAGGGGTCTCGGCGTAGAGTATTGGACGCGCACTGATCACGAGAATACCAAGGCAGGGAGCTGAAAGCCTGGCAGCCGTTTCGCCAGGAGCTTTTCTGGTGGCGTTCGGGTCTGTGGCAAGCAGAGATCGCGAGTCTTCGGCCAATTTGTTGGTCGGCATCGCGATGTCTTAGCGC
>JADGQU010000214.1 GCA_017881545.1 Gemmatimonadaceae bacterium | reverse complement strand
CCAAACGGCGAAGTGATCCTGGTCTCAAAGGAACGCGTCGCCGAAGCCGCGGTCGACCATGGCGAAATCTCCGACCAGCCTCCCCGCGAGGCGCCGACGCCAACGGCCTTGCTTCAGGTGATCCTCGTCGGTGGCGAAGTGCGCCTCGGCTCCATTCGCCTTGATGCGCCTCCGGCAAGGGCGCGGGTGCTCGACTATCTGAACGCGCTCACGGCGCGGTTTCTCACTTTATATACCTCAAACGAAGCGCGCCTGATCAATCGCTCCATGATTGACCGCGTTCGTCCACTGGACTGAAATGGCGCAGCTAGATCGCTTTCTCAACCTCCTGAAAACCAACAACGCCTCGGCGCTCATACTTGCCGAGGGCGACGTCGCCACGGTGATGATCAAGGATTCCGCCCGCCCCGTGATGAAGCAGCCGCTCACGAGCGCGCAGATCCTCACGCTGGTGCGCGAGATTGCGCCCGTCGATCAGCCGCATTCACTCGACGCCAAGGGCTCGGTGAGCTTCGAGTACTCGTGCGCGGACGGGACGTTTGAAGTTGGGCTCTCGCAGAACGGGAAGATCATCGCCCGAATCCAGCCGAAAGCTGGTTCGGTGAACGGTGCCAAGCGCAATGGGGCTCAGTCCCAAACGACGGCTCCGCAAGCGCCGGCTACGAAGCCAGTGTCGGCGACGCCCGCTGTGCAGGTCCCGTCCCCAGCTCCGCAAGCCGCAGCCGCGGCTCCGCGCGTCGAAACCTCTCGCCCAGAAATCGTGACAGTACAGGAATCACGGGTTGCACCAACGGACAACCGCGCGTTCGAGAAGATCGAATCGTTGCTGCGGCTATTGGTGAGCAAGGGAGCGTCGGACCTGCATCTGCGCGCCGGATCGCCGCCAATGCTTCGTGGAAGCGGGGAGATATCTGCGATTCCCAATGAGCCGGTGCTAAGCTCAGAGGAGATCGACGCGATGCTGAGCACAGTGATGCTCGAGATCAACCGCCAAGAGTTCAGGGAGATCAACGACACCGACTTTGCGCACGAGATCGAAGGTATCGCCCGATTCCGGGGTAACGCGCTTCGCGAACGCAGAGGAACAGGCGCCGTTTTCCGCGCGATTCCAGCCGCCGTTGTGACCGTCGAACAGATGGGCATTTCGCAGGAAGTGCAGCGCCTTTGTCACCTGACGAAAGGACTGGTGCTCGTCACCGGCCCCACCGGCTCGGGCAAATCGACTACGCTCTGCGCGCTGATCGACCTGATCAACCGCACGCGCTCGGATCACGTCATCACGATCGAGGATCCGATCGAGTTCGTCCACGAGAGCAAGAAGTGCCTCATCACGCAGCGGCACGTGGGCGTGCACACCTCGTCGTTCAAGCACGCGCTCCGCGCGGCGCTGCGCGAGGATCCCGATATCGTGCTCGTCGGTGAGCTTCGCGATCTGGAGACCGTGTCGATGGCGATCGAGACCGCCGAGACGGGTCACCTGGTCTTCGGCACCGTTCATACGTCGACCGCCGTGAGCACGGTGGATCGCGTCATCGATCAGTTCCCGCCCGACCGTCAGGCGCAGATCCGCGTGATGCTCTCGGAGTCGCTCAAGGGAGTCATCTCGCAGGTTCTCTGCAAGAAGATCGGCGGCGGACGAGTCGCCGCGCGCGAGATCATGCTTTCGACGCCGTCGGTGTCGAACCTGATTCGCGAAGGCAAGACGTTCCAACTGCCCTCGGTGCTTCAGACGTCGCGCAGACTCGGAATGGTGACAATGAACGATGCTCTGATCGAGCTCGTCGATGCGAACAAGGTCGAGCCACAGGAAGCGTATCTCAAGGCGACCGACAAGGTCGGCATCATCAACATGCTGAAGCACCGCGGCAAGGATGTCAGCTTTGCTGATGTTGAGGACGCGAAGGGCGCTGGCAACGCGAACGAGGCGCCCACCAAGCCCGCTGGGCGCACCGCACCCGCTCGGTAGACGGATCTGTATGCTTCAAGAACGCCCTCGTGACCCGAGGGCGTTTTGTTTTCCGCCTAACTACACTGCTGCCTGCTGCCCGCTTCACGCTGCCCGCTACCTGCTGCAAGCCGACGGGACCGTTCCTTGTGGCGTTATGGCGAGAGCAGTTGCTTGTACCCAGTCGCCCGGTAGTGCTGTCAGGACGTTTGCGGCGGGCAGCAGGTAGCGTTCAGCGGGCAGCAGGCAGCTGCCTCTCATTACAAAGTTCTTTCTCCCGGCCTACTCCATGACGTGCTGCACCGCGGCCCCCTTCTTGTGCTTCACCAGCACCAACAAGGGAATCAGAGAGAGAATCAGCACGGCGCTGAGGACGTAGATGCGGCTGTAGGCTATCACACTCGCCTGCCCCATCAGCTCGCGGTCGAGAAGCTCGAGCGCCCGTTGGCGCGCGGTCCATGGATCCGTCCCTCTCGCGATGAACGCGCGCGTGAGCATGTCCAGCCTGCCCAGCGTCGTAGCATCGCCAACGGAGATGTGCTCGGCCAGAATCGCGCGGAATTGGGCCGTGTAGTGAGATAGGAGCGTCGCTATTGCCGCAATGCCGAGCGAGCCGCCCAGCTGCCGGAAGAAGTTGTAGAGACCCGAGCCCTGGCCCAGCTCGCGCGGGCTCAGCTCCGCCAGCGTGACGGTCGTGAGCGGAACGAACATCATCCCGAGGCCGAAACCGCGCATGATGAGCGCCCAGAAGAAATCACTGCTGCCACTCTCACCGGTGATTGTCGAGAGCTTGAACATCGCCCCGGCAAAGAGCAGCGCGCCAATCGTGATCAGCGCGCGCGGATCGAACTTGTTCGTGAGCCTTCCGACAACCGCCATCGAGACCGCTGTCGCCAACGCTCCGGGGAGGAGGACGATGCCCGTTTGCTGGGCCGTCATCCTGAGATTGCTCTGCAGAAAAACCGGCAGCGTAAACACCGACGCGTAGAGACCAACTCCCATGACGACGCCGAGGAACGTTCCGACCCACATCTGCCGGTGCTTCAGGACGCGGAAGTCGATCACGGGAAAGTCGATGGTCAGCTCGCGCCACACGAGCGCTGCTCCAGTCACGATCCCGGTGACGGCGAGCAGGATCATCAACCGTGAGTCGAACCAGTCCTCGCGCTGTCCCTGCTCGAGCAGGTACTGAAGCGAGCCGACACTCACCGCGAGCAACGCGATTCCCATGTAGTCCACCGAGGGCGGGCGTCGCTGGTACTCCGGATCGTGCACGTAGCCGATGATCATCGCGGCCGCGAGTATGCCGACCGGAAGATTGACGTAAAAGATCCATGGCCAGCCGTAGTTGTCGGTGAGCCACCCTCCGAGCGTCGGGCCAATCGTCGGGCCCACCATCACGCCGAGCCCGAACAACGCCATCGCGGTGCCGGCTTCCTTTCGCGGGAAGGATTCGAACAGCACCGCCTGCGAGACGGTCATCAGAGCGCCGCCGCCCAAGCCCTGGACGATTCGCCAGAAGACGAGCGCGCCCAGGGAATGCGAGGCGCCGCAGAGGAAGCTCGCAATCGTGAAGAGGATGATCGAGCCGACGAAATAGCGCTTGCGGCCGAAGAATTCCCCGAGCCAGCCGGTGAGAGGGATGATGATGACACTGGCGAGGATGTATCCGGTGGAGACCCACGCGATCTCGTCGAGGCTCGCACCGAGGTTCCCCATCATGTCCGGCAGCGCGACGTTGACGATCGAGCTGTCGATGACCTGCATGAGCGCCGCGAGCACGACCGCGAACGCGATCAGGTATTTGTGCGGCGCACCCTCAAGCGGCGCGGCGAGCGGCTCTACGAGCGGCTCGTCATCGGGTTCAGTTGATTCCTGTTCGACTGCGCTAGCGACTGACATCGGGCGTCAGTCGATGCAAGCCCCGTCCCACAAGCTCCGGCTCAGGGGGATTCCGGAGTCGTGTCGACCATACGGCCCTGCCGCGCCGTGGCGGAGTCGGCCACCTTCATCGCCTTCTTTACCGCCCCTGCGTAAGGGATCGAGGAGTTGGCGAGGATGCTGTCCTTCTCTCGCTGCGTTCGCACCGGCTTGTTCTCCGCCGATTCGTCCTTGCCGCAGCCAGCGAGCACTATCGTAAGTGCGACGCCGGCGAGTGTGATTGCTCGTTGTGACATTAAGCCTCGATCAGATGGGCGTGTTGCCTGAAACCTGCCTTTGCAGCGGTTTTGGCGCTGGGCGTGCCTGTTCGCTCAGGAGTTTCGTCGTGAACCGCTGGCCTTCCGAGATCCGCTCCACCTCGAGGGCGATTGCTTCGACTGCCTGCTCGATGCGCGCGAGTCTCGCCTCAGCGAGTGACGGCATCGAATCTCCTCCGAGCCGGGTTCCCTCCTTCCGGCGGCCACCGACCGCCTTGGCGATCATGCTTATCGAATACGCAACCGAGCCGAACGCGAACAGCGCGACCATTACGTTTGCCGGATCACTCATTTGCGCGCACCAGATGGAGAGGGTTCTGAATCCATACGATTCAAAATGGAATTTGGTTCAGCGCGGACAGCGCCATCGACCCGAAGTTTGTCTTGCGGGCCGATGATCTCTACAGGGTACTCAGCCGAGGAGCCACCCCCCCAGTCTATCGCTCTATGCCGGCGCTCCCGCCGCGCCGGCTTCATTGACCGAGCCCGTGTTCCCGCCTTTCGGCCTGAAGAGGAACGCGAACAGGATGAAGACCAAGAGGGCGCCGGCCGATGGTACGAGCCAGATCGAATGCCAGTCGTGCGTGACCTTGAGGCACTGGTGCGCAGCTGCCGCCGCATCGGTGCACGCGGCGTTCGCCGTTGCGTACCGGTTCACGACCGCGCCCGATACGAACGCGCCGATGAAGTAGCCGAGCCCGTTGGTGACGAAGTTGATGAGTCCCTGCGCGGCGGCGCGGACCTTCTCGCCGGCGCGCTGGTCGGTGTAGATCTGCCCGCTGACGAAGAAGAAATCGTAGCACACGCCGTGGAGCAGAATTCCGATGTAGATGAGCGACATTACAGGACCGACCGCACCCATTCCGAACGCCAGATAGCGGAGCGCCCACGCCGCCATGCCCACGAGCATGATGACCTTGATCCCGAACTTCCGCAGCGCGAACGGCAGCAGCAGCATGAAGCCGATCTCGGACCACTGCCCGAATGTCTGAATGAAGGCGGGATTGGGCGCGCCGACCTCATTCAGAAATGGATTGGCGAACGTGTAG
>JADGQU010000029.1 GCA_017881545.1 Gemmatimonadaceae bacterium | reverse complement strand
GAGGCCGAGGGAGTTCAATTCCGCGCGGGGGTCGACGTCGGGGAAGACATCACAGTCGAAGAGTTACGCGCTGAGTTTAACGCCGTGTGCGTGTCCACAGGCGCGGGCGCCGCTCGCGACCTCGACGTGCCCGGCCGGCAAATGGAGGGAGTCTACCTCGCAATGGACTTTCTCACGGCGCAGAACCGGAGACTCGAAGGCAACGCACTCGGGAGTGCGATCGGCGACGCGCGCGATCGCCGAGTCGTGATCATCGGCGGCGGCGACACCGGATCCGATTGCGCGGGAACGTGCGTCCGTCAGGGCGCGCGCAGCGTGCGGCAGTTCGAGCTCCTGCCGCAACCGCCGGCTTCTCGCGCGTCGAGCACACCGTGGCCGCTATGGCCGATGCAAATCCGTACGTCCCACGCGCATGAGGAGGGGTGCGACCGCGAGTGGAGCGTTGCCACCACCGCGTTCTCGGGCGAGGATGGTCGGGTGCAGCGGATTCACGCTGCCCGCCTCGAGCGACAGGTGTTCGCCGACGGGCACACTGACTACGCGCGGTTGCCCGGAGCCGATTTCGAGCTGGAGGCGGATCTTGTGCTGCTGGCGATGGGGTTCACCGGGCCAGTGAAGAGCAGGCTGGTGACCGATCTTGCCGTCGCGCTGGACGCGCGAGGCAACATTGCGACCGATCGTGAGCACCGCACCAGCGTGCCGGGAGTTTTCGCGGCCGGCGACGCGAAGCGGGGGGCGTCGCTTATCGTGTGGGCCATCCGCGAGGGGCGCGACGCCGCGGAGAGTATCGATCGGTGGTTGCGCAATCAGTAGAAAAGACAACGGACAACTACGCTGCCGCGTGCCGCCTGCCAAATGCTGACTGCTACGTACTGCCAACGCCGGGACCGATCATTGTGGCGCTTTGACGGGGCGAAGAAAGATCCGCGCGCGCATTTGGGTTCCCCATAAAACAACAAAGAACGGTCTCGTCGTAGGCAGCAGGCAGCAGGCAGCAGGCAGCGGTCAGCGTTTAGCTGGCACCAGGCGGCAGCGTAGTTCAGTTCAACTGTTCAACTCCCGCACCGCACCGTTATCCCGTTGAAGCATCAATCCGTGTATGTCCCCCTCGTCGAGCAGCTTTTTCCGGTCGGCCAGTTCCTTGAAGCGCGTGAACAGATGGCTTAGCTCCTCGTCGGTCAGCTCGTAGCCGAGCGACTCCGTCTTTGCCCGCAACGCGTGACGCCCGGAATGCTTGCCGAGGACGAGTCCGATCCCGTTCCACCCGACCGTGTCCGCGCTCATTATCTCGTACGTGAGCCGGTTCTTGAGCACGCCATCCTGATGGATTCCCGCCTCGTGGGCGAACGCGTTGGCGCCAACGATCGCCTTGTTGGGCGGCACGTCGATACCGGTGCACTCTGAAACCAGGCGCGAGGTTCGGGCGAGCTCGCGCGTCTCGATGTTCGTGTGAAGCCCGAAGAATTGGCCGCGCGTGTGCAGCGCCATCACGAACTCTTCCAGTGCCGCGTTCCCGGCGCGCTCCCCGATGCCGTTGATCGTGCACTCCGCCTGTCGGGCGCCAGCGCGCGCCGCGGCGAGCGAGTTCGCGACGGCGAGGCCGAGATCGTCGTGACAGTGCGCCGAAATCGTCGCGCTCTCGATGCCACTAACATTTGCGCGCACGCCGGCTACCAACGCGCCGTATTCATCAGGAGTCGAGTAGCCGACGGTATCCGGCACGTTGAGCGTCGTCGCTCCGCATTGGAGCGCAGCGGTAAGAACCTCGTAAAGAAATGCTGGATCGGATCTGGCCGCGTCCTCGGCGGAGAACTCCACCTGGGCGCCGAGCGCACATGCCTGAGAGACCGATGCCGCCGCGGCCGCGACCACCTGCGAGCGTGTCATCCCCAGCTTGTGCTTCATGTGGAGATCGGACGTGGCCAGGAAGATGTGTATCCGGGCATTGGCCGCCGGCTCCACTGCCGTCCAGCAGCGCTCGATGTCGCGCTCATTGGCGCGCGCCAGTCCACAGATGTCGGGACCGTAAACTCCGCCGACCTCGCGAGCAATCTCGTGCACGGCGGTCCAGTCGCCGTCCGAAGCCGCCGGAAATCCCGCCTCGATGATATCGACCCTGAGGCGTGCGAGCTGATGTGCGACCGCCAGTTTCTCATCGAGCGACATCGTGCATCCAGGCGCCTGCTCGCCGTCGCGAAGAGTCGTGTCGAAAATCCTTACGCGACCGTCATCAGCAGCGGCGCGTGATTGACCGTTCTTCTCCCCTTGGCCTCCTACCGGCGCGGGCGTCATGCGATCGCCGTCGCATGCATTGGGGTTTCGACAAGGTCAGCGACGCCACCAGGCACGATTTCCTTGGCGTTGACGAACGTCATCATCCGGCGCAGCGATCGCCCCACATCCTCAATGCGATGTTTCGTTTCCATCGAGCGGGTTTGCTTGAAGCGCGGCAGCCCGGACTCGTTCTCCGCGATCCACTCGCGCGCAAAGGATCCGTCGCGGATGTTCGCCAGCAGCTCCCGCATCACCGCGCGCGTCCGCTCGTCGACAATGCGCGGCCCCGCCACGTAGTCGCCGTACTCGGCGGTGTCGGACACCGAGTAGCGCATGTAGTTGAGGCCGCCCTGGTACATGAGGTCGACGATCAGCTTGAGCTCGTGCATGCACTCGAAGTAGGCGACCTCCGGCTGATAGCCGGCGTCGACCAGAGTTTCGAATCCGGCTTTCACCAGAGCGGAAACTCCGCCGCACAGAACCGCCTGCTCGCCGAACAGATCGGTCTCCGTTTCTTCCTCGAAGGTCGTGATCAGCGCGCCGGCGCGGGTGGTGCCGAGCGCCTTGGCGTATGCGAGCGCGTCGTCGAGCGCGTGTCCCGATGAATCCTGATGCACTGCCACCAACGCCGGCACGCCCCCGCCCTGCTCGAACACTTCGCGCACACGGTGTCCCGGAGCCTTGGGCGCGACCATGCTGACATCCATTCCCTGGTGTGGAATGACCTGGCCGAACCGGATGTTGAACCCGTGCGCGAACATCAGCGTCTTGCCGGGAGTGAGATACCGCCGGATGTGCTCGCGATACAGTTTCGCCTGACCCGTGTCGGGCGTGAGGATCATGATGATCTGCGATTGATTCGCGGCCTCAGCCACGCTCGTGACCGGGAGCCCGGTGGCGCGCGCGGCCTCGACGCTCCGCGAGTCCGGCCGCAGTCCAACGACGACATCGACTCCGCTGTCTCTCAGGTTCAGCGCGTGCGCGTGCCCCTGGCTGCCGTAGCCGATGATCGCTACTCGCCGTCCGTTGAGACGGCTGACATCCGCGTCAGCATCGTAAAAGAGTTTGGTCATGGTTTCCTCAGGAGATTCCGTCTGCCTGCGACCACCAGGCCTGGTTGGTATCCTCGGGTCCCGCGATCTTCGCGCGTCGCGCTGGACCGCCGAGCGGCATCGCAAGGCTTCCCGAACGCATCGTCTCACACGCGCCAATCGCCATGACTCGCGCGATCATCTCGCCGAGTCTGTCGGGCGTATCCGTCATCTCGACGACGACGGTGTGCGGAGAGCTCCCGACGATTCTTGCGCCGAAGACATCCGCCACGGTCCTGATCTCCTCGCGCCGCGGCTCGGGCACCTGAATCTTCACCAGCGCCGTCTCTCGCACCACGTACTCTGCATTCGTCACGTCTGTCACCTCTAGTACCTCGATTAAGCGGTTTAGTTGTTTGATCGTCTGCTCGACAGATTCCGTATCGACGAGCACTGTCGTGCGCTTTACACCCGGTGTCTCGCTATCACCGACGGCGATACTGTGGAGCCCAAGTCCGCGCCCGCGCAGCAGGCCGAGTATGCGGTTCAGCGCGCCGGGCCGATCCTCGACGAGCGCGATCAGGGTGTGCCTCATGCTGGCGCTTCGCGTGTGATCATCTCGCCGATGCTCAGCCCGGGCGGTACGAGCGGGAATACATTCGCCTCCCGCTCGACTCTGAAGTCGAGCACCACCGACCCGTCGTGATCCCAGGCGGCTCGTATCGCGCCCGGGGCGTCCTCGATGCGGTCGACGGTGATCCCGCGCAGCCCGTAGGCTTCGGCGAGACCGGCGAAGCTCGGGCCGGAGAGTGGCGTGCCGCTGTAGCGCTTTCCCTCGAACAGTTGCTGCCACTGCCTGACCATTCCGAGATAGCCGTTGTTCACGATCGCTACCTTCACGTTCTTGATTCCTTCCTGACCGATCGTCGCCAGCTCCTGATTCGTCATCTGGAATCCTCCGTCGCCGACGATCGCCCAGATCGTCTCGTCCGGATGCGCGATCGCCGCGCCCATCGCCGCCGGCACCGCGAAGCCCATCGTCCCCGCACCGCCGCTCGTGATGTGAGTGCGCGGGCGGCGCCACTCGATGAGCTGCGCGGCCCACATTTGGTGCTGGCCTACATCGGTGACGACGCGGTAACCGCCCCGCCCATTCAGCTCGGAATTGAGTGCTGCATAGACATCGTGCGGCATCAGCTCGCTCGTATCCGGTCTGCGGAGATACGGCTGGCGGTGCTGGTGCGTGGCCTGTGTCTCCCGAATGTTGCGGAGCCAGATGGCGGCGTTGCGCGGCTGCATCTCGTCGAGCAGCGCGCAGAGAGCGGCACGCGCGTCACCGACGATCGCAACGGCGACTTTCACGTTCTTGCCGATCTCCGACGGATCGATGTCGATGTGGATGATTCTTGCGCGCGGAGCAAAGGTAGATGCCTTGCCCGTGACACGATCGTCGAAGCGCGCTCCGATGCTCAAGAGCACATCGCACTCCTGGATCGCGCGGTTCACGTGAACCCAGCCGTGCATCCCCGGCATCCCGATGCTGAGCGGATGATCCTCGGGAAAAGCGCCGATACCGTGCAGCGTGGTGATCACGGGGATGCCGGTGCGCTCAGCGAACGCCAGCAGCTCGGGGGCCGCGCCCGAAATGATCACGCCATGTCCGACCAGAATGAGAGGCTTGCTCGCGCCAGCCAGGAGGCGCGCGGCTTCGCGTACAACGCGACGGTCAATGCCCACAGGAGCGCTGAACCCCGGGACGTTGAGCGGAGTGTTCCAGTCCGGCACGACACGCGCCTGCTGCGCATCCTTGGTCACGTCGATCAGCACGGGCCCGGGCCGGCCCGTGCAGGCGATGTGGAACGCCTCATGGAAAACGCTCGGCAGATCGTCGGCGCGACTGATCCGATAGTTGTGCTTGGTGATGGGGAGCGTGATGCCGGTGATGTCGGTCTCCTGAAACGCATCTTTCCCCAGCACGGAGCTCGATACCTGGCCGGTGATCGCTACGAGGGGCGTGCTATCCATCCACGCGTTCGCGATCGGAGTCACCAGATTCGTCGCGCCGGGTCCGCTGGTGGCGACACAGACGCCGGGCTTTCCGGTGGAGCGAGCGTAACCTTCCGCCGCGTGGCCCGCGCCCTGTTCGTGGCGGCACAGCACGTGGCGAAGACGATCGCGATATTCCCACATCGCGTGATAGAAGGGCATGATCGCGCCACCGGGAATGCCGAACATGACTTCGACATCCTCGCGGACGAGTGCTTCGCACATCACCTGTGCGCCGGTGCGCTCGTCTGTCATGTGATCACCTGTGCGCCGGTGCGCTCGTCTGTCATGAGCTCACACCCGCCAAGGGCCTGTACCTTTCGCGCGTCGAATGCGTGATTGCGTCGATCGCGACGGCCGTTGCCTGGCTCGGTGCCTCGACGCCGTTGCGCGCCGCCGGCAACTCGAGCACCGCGCCGCGCGCTGCATTCGTCACCATCGCCGCATAGCGCGACAGCCATCCCCGCTTGTAGCGCGGCGGCGGCGCGGTCCATTCGGCTCGGCGAGCGCGTAGCACCGCCTCACTCAGCTCGACATCCAGTTTGCGCTCCGGCAGATCGATACAGACTATGTCACCATCACGTATGAGTCCGATGGGACCGCCTTCAGCAGCCTCCGGTGAGACGTGGCCTATACACAGTCCGCGGGTTCCACCCGAAAATCGCCCGTCGGTGAGCAAGGCCACGTCACCACCTATCGGCATGCCTTTCAGCATGCTCGTGAGAGACAGCATTTCGCGCATTCCGGGGCCGCCGCGCGGACCCTCGCCGCGGACTACCACGACTTCGCCGGAATGGATGTCGTTGACGCGCACCGCTGCGATCGCCGACTCCTCATCCTCGAAGACCCGAGCCGGACCACGAAACGTGAGCTGGTGGTGCTCGACGGCGCCGATTTTTATCACCGCGCCGTCGGGCGCGAGATTGCCGAAGAGAACGCAGAGCGAGCCGCGCTCGGAATGCGGCTCCGTAATGGGCCGGATGCACTGCTGATCGAGATTCTGGACGCCCTCGAGATTTTCCGCGACCGTCTTGCCGGTGACGGTTAGCGCATCGAGGTAAAGTGTTCCCGGTTTCTGCGCCAGCTCCTTGAGCAGCGCCGGAACGCCACCGGCGGCACCGACATCCTGGATATGCCATTGCCGGTTCCCGTCCCAAGCCGGCGACACTTTCGCGAGGTGGGGCACGCGTTCGGCGACATCGTTGAATCGCGCAAGGGGATATTCGATTCCCGCTTCGTGCGCGACAGCGATGACGTGCAGCAGAGTATTTGTGGACCCGCCCATCGCGACATCGAGCGCTACAGCGTTGTCGATGGCGTCGGCGGTGACGATGTCACGAAAGCGGATGCCGCGGCGCAGGAGATCGAGCACCTGGTGCGCCGCGGCGCGAGCGAGCTCGTGCCGCTCCGGTGAAACGGCGAGGATCGTCCCGTTGCCGGGGAGCGCAACGCCAAGGGCCTCGCAAAGGCAGTTCATGGAATTGGCGGTGAACATGCCGCTACAGCTTCCGCAGGTCGGACAGCCGGCGATCTCCAGCTCCTCGAGACGCGCGTCGTCGATCGCGCCCGACGCCCGCGCGCCGACGGCCTCGAACACCGAGATCAGATCGACTTTCTGGCCACTCCGGTCCACTCCGGCGCGCATCGGTCCGCCGGAAACGAAGATCGTGGGGATGTTCGCGCGCGCGGCCCCCATCAACATCCCCGGCACGATCTTGTCGCAGTTCGGAATGCACACCATCGCGTCGAAGCAGTGCGCCTGCACCATCGTCTCCACCGAGTCCGCGATCAGCTCGCGCGAGGGCAGCGAGTAGCGCATCCCCTCGTGTCCCATCGCGATGCCATCGTCAACGCCGATGGTGTTGAACTCGAATGGAACCCCGCCCGCCTCGCGCACCGCCTCCTTCACGACTCTCCCGAACTCCTGCAAGTGCACGTGACCGGGGATGATGTCCACGTACGAGTTGCACACCGCGACGAACGGCTTGTCGAAATCGCCGCGGTCGCGGATCTGACCGGTGGCCCGCAGCAGGCTGCGGTGCGGTGCGCGCTCGAATCCCTTCTTGATGGTGTCGGAGCGCATTGCGGTTTTCTCGTACTCGGCGGTTGGCATGAGTGGTATGAAAAGGCGAAGGGCCTCTTCCCGTGTTGGGGAGAGGCCCTTCGAAACCACCGAGCGCCTCTCCCGTTGCGGGAAGAGGCGTTTGTCAGCGTTACATCTTTGCTAGACCAGGTCTCTTCCCAATGCCGATAAGCCCTACGCCAATAAGCGAAAGGGTCAGAATAAGGCTGAGAAGAAGCTGGGTGCGGATCATGATTTCGTTGATATCCGTTGAGCGAACGTAAAGTCGATCTGTGGTGAGCATAACTCCGCTTTGACGAATCTGTCAAGTCCGAGTCACCGAACCCGCGTCGTCGAACGGTCTCCGGAGATGACATCCCACACACTCCAGTCATTCGATTTAATGAAGGGCTGCTGCCTGCTGCCCGCTAAACGCTGCCTGCTACCCGCTGCCTACGACGGGACCGATTTGGGTGGCGTACAGGTTTTGAAAACACGTGCAGTTGCCTGTGCCATGAATCAACCGAGGGCGGTCCTGGCGTAGGCAGCGGGTAGCGGGCAGCAGCGTCGTTGTTGAGCGCGAGCGACTTACAAGCATGTTTGCAGCATGTGGATCAAAATGTGCACATTTTGCAATCTTGTCATCAGTTCAACAGCTAATTAGGGCTCATTTTGCGGATCGTCATGGATTTTTTGCTCATTTTGCATTATTCCCTTGACAACCGGAAACGGGGACTTTATCCTTGCTCGCGTCCGGAATAGCCCGCGTCATCCGCAACCAATCGCTCACCAATGTCGTTTTCTGCTCGCCGCGTCTCTGCTTCCAATCCGGGAAACAACCGACCGATCCCACAGAATCTGTGGGACGTGATCGAACGCACCGGGTAGAGCCGCATGAGTTAGCACAACAGCTCGAATTCCAATGCCCCCGCGTTCGATCGATGAAAGCGGGGGCTTTTTGTTTTTCGCGGGACCGCCAACCACCTAGTGCAAGGAGACAGCATGGCGACCATGAGCAAACCGGTATCTGCCGGCCGTAAATCTGCGGCCGCATCCGTACGAGTTCTTTCTTTACTACGACACCTGAATCGGGGAGCACAATGAAACTCATTAGCTGCGTCATCCGTCCCGACCGCCTCCCCGCCGTCAAGGAAGCGCTTTTCCGCGCCGGCGTCACGGGGATCACCATCACGCGCGCCAGCGGTCACGGTGGAGAGCGTGACACGGTGACGGTGAGGCGAGGGACGAAGCTCCTCCTGCAATTTCACGAAAAGGTCAAGATCGAGATGGCCTGCTCGGAGCCGTTCGTCGAGGCGACCATAAATGCGATCGTCGACTCCGCGCGCACTGGCATGGTGGGCGACGGGAAGATCTTCGTCCAGCAGCTCGATCGCGTTGTACGCATTCGAACCGGAGAGCGGGACAACGCCGCGCTGACGCCTGTGACCGTCGACGCAGTCCAGAAGCACTCATTGCAGCTCGCTGAAAAAAACTAGGCAGCCAGTCGGAAACAAACTGACCACGAGCTCGCCCCGAGTTCGGAGTCGATCCCTTTTGCGTGGAGGAGGAGGCGTTATGAGCAAGTTGCGAAGTATCGGCGCACGGTTGCGAACGAACTGGAAGGACCCCTTGATTCGGCGCCACGTCGGGCTGCTCTTCCTCGGAAAGGCCATCGGGCTCGGCATCGTGCTCACGCTGATTACGCGCTGGTTCCTGCCAGCTATGCTCGGAGCCCAGGCGGCAACACCGGCTCCCGCTCTCGATCCCATGGCGACGGTCAACGCGATCAACACCGTGTGGACGCTCGTGGCCGCGTTCCTCGTATTCGGCATGCAGGTCGGCTTTGTATTGCTCGAGGCCGGGTTCGCGCGCTCGCGCGAGTCGGTCAACATCCTGGTGGAAGGGATCGCAGACACCTGCATTTGCGGTGTCACGTTCTGGCTCTGGGGCTTTGCCTTCATGTTCGAGCCAGGAAACGGGTTTATCGGCCTGCATGGCTTTGCTCTTCAGGGTCTGGCGGCGACATATGGCACCACCGGCGTCGCTCTGCTCGCGTTCTGGGTTTTCCAGTTCGCGTTCGCTGACACCTGCTCCACCATCACATCCGGCGCGATGATCGGTCGCTGCGGCTTCATCGGCGATCTCCTCTACAGCGTCGGCGTGACCGGGTTCATCTACCCGATCATCGGACACTGGGCGTGGGGTCCGGACGGATGGCTCGCGACAATGGGGCCCATCGCTTTTCATGATTTCGCCGGGTCCACGGTCGTTCACACGATTGGTGGTGCGATCTCATTGGCTGGGGCGATCGCGCTCGGTCCACGACTGGGCCGAGTGTTCAAGCGGGATGGTGGCGGCCCGATGCCGGCACATGATCTCATCATCGGAGCGGCTGGTGGCTTGATCCTGTGGTTCGGCTGGTACGGCTTCAATCCCGGCAGCACGCTTTCCGCTCTCGACACGGCAGGCATTGGGCGGGTGTCCTTCAACACGACGCTCGCTGCCTGCTCGGCCGGACTGACCTCTCTCATCTACTCGTATGTACGCACGAAGAAATGGGATCTGGCGCTAACCACCAACGGATTCCTGGCTGGCCTGGTGGCGATCACCTGTCCCTGCTACTGGGTCGACCCGGTCGGCGCGTTCTTCATCGGCATCGGCGGAGGTCTCGTAGTAGTCTGGGGAATCGATGCGCTCGAATACCTCCGCATCGACGATCCGATCGGCGCAGTCCCGGTGCATATGGTGGGCGGAATCTGGGGCACGCTGTCACTCGGACTTTTCGCCGCTGGCAAGTACGGCGCGCCGACGCCAACGGGCGCGGATGTCTCGACCGTTGTGAGCGGGCTTTTCTATGGGGGCGGTCTCGGTGTGCTGAAGGCTCAGCTCATCGGAAGCGTCGCCGTCACAGCAGCCACCTTCGTCGCCGCAATGGGATTGATGTACGCCGTCAAGGCAACCGGCACGCTGCGGGTATCGCCCGAGGGAGAACTGGAGGGTCTCGACCTGGCCGAACACGGTTCATCGGCCTACCCCGAGTACATGATCAGCGGCTCCGAGAGCGTGATTCTCTCGGTGTCGGCAAAGGACGAAGCAGCTTAGGACGGAACGCAGTTATTGACCGGGCGCTCGTCGGGGTCTTGTCGGACGAAGGTCTCGACGAGCGACTGGTCGCAATTGCCAGCTAAATGTTTCGAATGCCAACGGCTTTCGTGGTACGTGCCACCCACACTAAGGAGATTGAGATGATGCATCGATTATTGGAAGTCGCTCGCGTGTCGGTTCCCCCGTCCAGAGCCGGCCCGTCGCGAACGATCTGGCTCAGTCTTGCAGCGATACTCGCGCTCTTGGTTGCAGCGACTGCCGGCGGGCAGACGCCGCAGCCGCAAACCGCCCAGTTGGTAGCCGCGGCTCCTTCGCACGCCGATTCCGGCAAGGCGCCCGCGGACAGCGTTGCCTCCGCCACCAAGGCTGCCGCGGCACTTCCAAAATGGTTCGACGAGCTCGCGGTCAACGCGTTCGTCTCCAGCGCCTACGAGTACAACTCCAACCGTCCCACAAACGGCGCGACCAGCTTCCGCGTCTTCGACTTCAATGACAACTCCTTCAACGTAGACGTGGCCGAGTTGGTGGTGCAGATCGCAGCCTCCAAGCCGAACGACGCTGGCTTTCGCGTGGACTTCGCCGCGGGCAACTCGATCCCGCAAATCGCGAAGACACAGGACCAGACCGCTACCCAGTTCGACCTTCAGCAGGCGTTCGCGAGCTACATCGCGCCCCTCGGTTCCGGCCTCCGCTTCGACGTGGGCAAGTTCATCACGCACTTGGGCTACGAGGTGATCGAGGGGTACGATGGCTACAATGACAACTACAGCCGTTCGATCCTCTTCGGCTACGCCATTCCATTCACGCACACGGGAGTCAAGGCGAGCTACGCCTTCTCGAGCAAGGTGGCCGGGATGGTCGAGGTGGTGAATGGGTGGGACCTCCTGCGCGACAACAACCGCTCGAAGTCTGTCGGAGCCCAGCTCGCGCTGACACCGGTCGCGCCGCTCAGCGTCTTCCTGAACTGGATCGGGGGGCCTGAGCTCGCGAACAACAACCACTCGAATCGCAACGTCTTCGACGTGGTGGCGATTCTCAAGCCGACAAGCACGCTGACGCTCGGCGTGAACGGCGACTACGGGAAAGAGGGCGGCACGAGCCTCGTGAATCCCGGGTCCGACGCGACGTGGAAGGGAATCGCCGGCTACGCGACGCTCGCGCTGACCGACAAGTTCTCCGTCGCGCTGCGCGGCGAGACGTTTCACGATGAGGATGGTGTGCGCCTGGGGACTGGCACCAAGGCCACGCTATCGGAGCTGACGTTCACGCCAGCTTACAAGTTCACCAGTCATGTCCTGCTTCGGGGAGAGGCGCGCTACGACAAGGCGAACCAACCGATCCTCACCAAGCGGGGCACGCTCGCTGACAAGCAGACGACCGTAGCGGCTAATGTCATCTTCGTGTACTGAGGCTGGAAACGACAACTGCAACTGAACGGGCGGGAGGCGCGAGTAGCGTAGTTGTCAGTGATGTAGTTCACGACGCCGGGACTTGCCTCCGTGGGGTTCAGGGGCACTGCTTGTGCCCTGCACACCACTAGTGCAGTCGGGGCGTAGTGAGCTAACAAACTGGCAACTATGCCCTCTGGCGCCTCCCGCCCGTTCAGTTGCAGTAAGCATCAGGCTACGCCGACACTGTATTGGCCAGCGCAGCGGCAACTGCGCGGCCTACATCCACGGTCGAGTAGGAACGTGCTCCAGCCACCGCAATGTCGACGGTCACGCGGCCCTCATCGATTGTCTCAGTGACGGCCTGCTCCACCGCGCGCGCCTCCTGCTCGAGGCCGAATGAGTGTCTGAGCATCAGCGCCACACTGAGAATGGTGCCGATGGGATTCGCGATCCCGCGGCCGGCGATGTCGGGGGCCGAGCCGTGGATCGGCTCGTAGAGTCCGCGGCGTACGCGTGGGCGCTCCCCATTTCGCGCCGCAGTGTCGTCGCCCAGCGAGGCTGACGGAAGCACCCCCAACGAACCCGCGAGCATCGACGCCTCGTCGGTGAGGATATCGCCGAACATGTTCTCCGTGACGATCACATCGAAGCTGCGAGGATCGCGCAGAAGCTGCATCGCGCAGGCGTCCACGAGCAGGTGATCGAGCGCGACATCAGGGAACTCGTCGCGCAACACGCGAGTGACGGTCGAGCGCCAGAGCCGCGAAGTCTCGAGCACGTTCGCCTTGTCCACGGATGTCAGCTTGTGCCGGCGGGTGCGCGCGAGCTGCGCCGCTACGCGTGTCACGCGCTCGATCTCGATAGTCGTGTAGACGCACTCATCGACGGCGCGCTCGCCGCCCGGCACTTGTTCGCGACGCTTCTCACCGAAATAGATGCCGCCCGTGAGCTCGCGTACGACGACGAAGTCGACGCCCTCCAGCCGCTCGGGGCGTAGCGGAGACGCAGCCGCCAGTGATGGATGCACGGTCACCGGTCGCAGGTTGGCGTACACCTGTAGCTCTCGACGCAGCCCCAGCAGACCCTGCTCGGGGCGCTGACGTGCGTCGGGATTATCCCAGCGCGGTCCACCAACGGCGCCAAGCAGAACGGCCTCGGCGGATTTGCAAAGCTCGATTGTTTCAGGCGGGAGAGGAGTTCCTCGCGCATCGAGTGCGCAACCTCCGATCAAACCCTCACGCAGCTCGAACTCATGATTCCACCGCTCGGCCACCGCGCGGAGCACACGGGCGCCTTCGGCCACTACCTCCGGGCCGATCCCGTCGCCCGGCAGCAGCGCAATCGTCAGCGTGTGCACACGCGGCTGGTATGTGTCGACTCGTAAGCGGCGATCGCGGCGTCCTGCCCGACAAGGAACCCGAGCTCGTCGACGCCATTCAGCAGGCAGTGTCGTGCGAACGGATCCACCGCGAACTCGTGCGCCGTTCCGTCGGGGAGCGTCGCGGTCTGCGACTCCAGATCGATCGTGACGGGCGCGCGCGGTGATTCCGCGAGTTGTTCCAGCAGCGCGGCGTGCGCCGACTTCGGAATAGCGACGGGAAGCAGCCCCGTCTTGAGCGAGTTGTTGCGGAAAATATCGGCGAAGCCGGTGCTGATGACTGCGCGAAACCCGAAATCGAGCAGCGCCCAGGGTGCGTGCTCGCGGGATGAGCCGCAGCCAAAGTTGTGGCCCCCGACGAGGATCGCAGCGCCCACCGC
>JADGQU010000213.1 GCA_017881545.1 Gemmatimonadaceae bacterium | reverse complement strand
TTTAGGTGTGTTGACCCTGATGGCCGGAGGGCTCGGGGCGACCGCGGTCTCGGCCCAGATCGAGCTTCCCAGAACCGCGCCGACTGCTGGTCGGGACACGATCGTGGAGGCCCTCGCTCCTCAAGAAGCTCCGCTCACTCTGCGGGCGGATCTCGGGGCGCGAATGATATTCGTCCAGCGCGGAGACACCACGCTCAAGACTTACGCGGTCGCTGTCGGACAGGATCGGTATCCGACCCCTCAAGGCACATTCACGATCAGCAAGATCGTCTGGAATCCCAGCTGGCACCCACCCCCGGAAGCCGACTGGGCCAAGGGGAAAAAAGCGAAAGGTCCGGGGGAACCGGGAAATCCCATGAAGGTCGTGAAGATCTTCTTCAACGAACCCGACTACTACATTCACGGCACGGACGACGTCGAGAGCCTCGGCTCCGCCGCGTCGCATGGATGCTTGCGAATGGATCCCAGCGAAGTGGCCGACCTCGCCAAGATCATCATGGAACATGGTGGCGAGCCCCGCGAGGAGAACTGGTTCTGGCGGATTCTCCATTCGCGCCGCGAGGAGAAGGTCGTCTACCTTAGCAATCCGATCTCGCTGACCATCGCCCAGTAGCCGAAGACAGCGATTGAGCGGCTTCTCATCGCGGCTCTGGATGAAGACTAGGCCACGCGCGGCCTTCCGCCCCTGGTCGCGAGAAATCCCGCCAAGCCCCCGGCAATGATCTTGAGCACCGAGGCAAGCATGTAACCGCTGGGGACACCATGATGGCCGGCGATCGATCCGCCAACCGAGAGCGCGATGGCCGCGAGCGCAGCTACGATTCCGTGCGCGACGAATCGTGCCGAGACTTGACGCATCAATCGCTGCGCGAAGAGAAACGTGTAGAGCGTCCCACCGACGATACCGACTACTGCTCCGACGCGACCGTTGAACAAATCGTACTCCGCGGCCGTCAGCCCCCGCGCGAAGACGTATCGATACAGTACTGTCACCACGATGATGGTGACGACGGTCGAGATCTCCGCTAGCAACCCGTAACCGATGGCGCGGAGCCAATGATCGCTCCGCGCCGGATTCCCTGGCGACGTCAACGCTATTTCACCGTGAACGGTGCCGTGAACTCCTTATCGTCCCATGAGAAGCGCAGCACGCCGCCTGACCCCTGGGGAGCCACGGCGATCACGAATTGCTCCACTGGCGGTGACACCTGCTTCGTCGCGAGGGGAACTCGCGCAAAATCCTTGTCGGCGTGATAGTCGGTGCCCCACTGCCCCGTTTCGCTGTTGAAGATCAGATTCGCTCCCGTCGGAGTCGGCACGGTCCACAACGTGTATTTGCCCGCGGGCACCACCGTGCTTCCGAATACAAGATCTTTGTCCGTGCTGAAGACCGTCGCCGCATTGGCACCCGTGCGCCACACTTGATTCCACGGAACCACGTTGCCGAAGATCACGCGGCCACGCTTGAATGGACGGCTATACGCAACGGCGAGGTTCGCTCCGCCGACAGTCGCTCTCGTTGTGTCGGGCGGTGACATCTGACCCAGGGGCCCCTTTGCCTTTTCGGCAGCGGCCCACCCGGATACAACGCGGTCGTAGTCAAGACCCGGAGCGGTTTGGGCCACTGTCTTCACGGTCGTCGCGAGCGAATTCACACCCAGAATATGGCCGCGCGAATCGACGCGGGCGACTTCGATCCAGCCGGGGAAAAATGTGCTGTTGAATGCGACGGAGTCGGCTCCTCTCCTGCGGAGAATGATCGCCGGCGCCGGGCCGCCGCCGGGGCTCATGAGGACAAACGAGACGGTGTCGCCCTTCAGCCCGGAACTCGAGAGAATCTGTTCGTAGATGCCGTAAGCGGGCGGCTCGCTTGGAAATTGTGCGGTTATACGTCCGCGATACGTCTTGCGGCCGGAAAGAGCGGTGTCGCGGGCACCAGCGCGCGAAACCTCAATGACGGCGACCGAATCGTCGAATGTATCGACTACCTGAATTCGCGGGGGCGCTGAGGGATCCGCGTCGGCGCGGCGCGCCGTCAGACGAAAGTTCTTGAGCTCCCCTCGCGCGCCGAGATCGGAACTGTAGTGATACGTCTGCACGCGTGGGTTTCGCAGCACGACGTCTCCTTCCAACTTGCCCGGCGATCGCGTGTAGCGCTCGATCGCGACGGTATCTGTTCCCAGCCGAGTGACGATATAACGGGTATCCTGCGCCTGAGCGGCAAGCGAGCCGGCCGCGACAAGGATGAACGCTACTGACGCAAACTTCGCTGACATGATGGCATCCTGCTGCAAGAGCATGAGGGGTGACTTCCCGGGTCGTAGATACTGCAACCCGGCACACGCTAGTGCAACAGTCAGACGGCTGCCTCCACGTCGGTGCTTTCCCTCCCTGAGTAACTATGAGAAACGCACTCGGCGGTATCGTCCAGCGCGGCGGCGAGATCCGCCACGAGGTCGTCGGCGTGCTCGATTCCGACTGACAGCCGCAACAGCGAATCCTCGATTCCCGCGGTCGCGCGTGCCGCATCATCCATTGACGCGTGCGTCATCGTCGCCGGATGCGCGACCAGGCTCTCGACACCTCCCAGCGATTCGGCGAGCGTAAAACACCGGAGCGCGTTGACGAGCCGCTCCACGCCAGCAATTCCGCCGTTTACCTCAAAGCTCACCATGGCGCCGAAGCCTTTCTGCTGCGACGCAGCGACGCTGTGCCCCGGATGCGAGCTCAGTCCCGGATAGTAGACGCGCTTTATCGCGTCGTGGCCGCACAACAGCTCGACCACCCGCGCGGCGTTCTCGCAGTGGACGCGCATCCGCGCGTGAAGTGTGCGCACGCCCCGCAGCGTGAGAAAGCTGTCGAAGGGAGCACCCGTGATTCCGAGGCAGTTCGCCCACCACGCCAGCTCCTCGACGAGCGCTGCGTCCGACGCTATGACGGCACCGCCGACGACGTCACTATGTCCGTTGAGGTACTTCGTGGTCGAGTGGACCACGAGGTCGGCGCCGAAGTCGATCGGCCGCTGCAACACAGGCGAGAGGAAGGTGTTGTCCACAGCCACAATGGCACCAGCTTGGTGCCCCGCCTCAATGATCAGAGCAAGGTTCGTCACCCGGAGCAGCGGATTGCTCGGCGTTTCAATCCACAGCAGTTTTGGCCCGCGTGATTTCACAATGTCCGCGGCCGTTTCTCCGGTGAGGTCGACAAACGCAACATCGAATTGGCCGCGGGCAGCGAGAGAGCGCAGGATGCGATGCGTTCCGCCATAACAGTCGTGCGCGGCAAGTATGAGATCGCCGGGCCGCACGAGCTGGAGTACCAGAGCCACCGCCGACATTCCGGTGCTCGTCACAACCGCTCCCTCCCCACCCTCGAGCTCCGCGAGCGCGTTGGCGAGATACTCGCGGGTCGGATTGCCTGTACGCGTATAGTCGTAGAGCCTTTTCTTTCCGAACCCCTCAAACGCGAAGGTTGAAGAGAGATGTATCGGAGGCACGACCGCGCCGTGGTGCAGATCGGTCGCTATGCCCGCACGTACTGCGCGAGTCGCCGGCTGCTGCGGAGGACGCACGGATGAATGCCGGATCTGGTCGGTCATGACACCACCTCCACTTCGAGCTGAAGCAGCTCGTTGATGAATGGAGCAACGCGAGAGGAATCGCCGAGGAACGCATCGTGGCCGAAGGATGAGTCCAGCTCGATGAACTGACTGGGACCGCCCAGCCTGTGCGCGAGCTCGCGACTCTGCGCTACGGGGACCAACCGGTCGCTGCTGATTGCTATCACGGTCGTCGGGACTGTGACATCCTCGGGGCGGATCCTGTGAAGATCGAGCGAGAGCGAGAGCGCGTTGTACTTCTCCGACGTCCATTGTTCGGCGAACGCCTCGCCGTGCCGCTTCAGGTAACATCCGATGCGATCCTCGACGAGGCGTGAATCGTCCCGATCTATTCCGTTGAGGCGGTCCTCAAAGTGCTGAGGGGTCAGGTAGCTCGTCATCGCGATGCCGCGAGCGATCGCCAATCCATCGCGCTCCCTGCCCACCGCACTTCCGAGCGCGACGACGCGCCGCTGAAGGTGTCGAAGGGCCGTCGCGAGCGGATCGCTCTCGTGGGCCGCGCTGATCACGATCAGGCGGCTCGCACGCTCCGCGAACGCGGCGCCGAACGCAAGCGCGACCATCCCTCCGTAGGATGCGCCTATCAGTGCGTGCAGGCTGTGAATGCCGGCTTGATTCATGACAGTGGCAAGCGCTTCAGCCTGATCGCTGGTCGTGACCGGGGCGGCGCTCCTTCCGCTCGTGACATAGTCGATGCCGAGGACCCGAAACTGTCGAGTATCGATTGCGCGCCCAGTTCCAACCACATCTTCCCACCAGCCGGGCGCGGGATTCGAAGCGGACGATGTGACGTGTTTCGACGCGGAGATACCGCCGAGTACGGCGATGACCGGCGCGCCACGGGGTCCGACGATCTCCCAAATGGGAAAGTCGTGAAGCGGTGGCGCGGGGTCGATCTCGAGCTGCTGTGAAGTCATGGGGAGTCTGGTTGAGGACTCCGCGCATAAAGCAGAACGCCCGTGGCTGTGTGGCCGCGGGCGTTCCTCGCTTTTTAGCATTTATTTAACGTGGCTGCAATACGCGGCAAATTACCACAGGGTCTTCAGTTGTATTTCGATAATATCTCTAGTTGGCTTTCCGGTCAAGAGGCCAACTCGCAGTTGTAGTTCCAAAAGCAAAAGCGGGAGCCGCTTTCGCGACTCCCGCTTGAGATTCCGGCGAGTTGCCAGCTCTAGTACATCCCGCCCATACCGCCCTGACCACCACCGCCGCCCTGTGCACCCGCACCGGCCGGCTCTTTCTTCTCAACGATCAATGCTTCGGTCGTGAGCAGAAGTCCCGCGATTGACGCCGCGTTCTGAAGCGCGGTACGTGTAACCTTGGTCGGGTCGATGACGCCGGCCGCAACCAGATCCTCGTACTCATCGCTGAGCGCGTTGTAGCCGTAGTTGTTCTCCTTCGACTGGCGAATCTTCTCGACTACGATCGAGCCTTCGCCACCGGCGTTCTGCACGATGATGCGCATCGGCTCTTCGATGGCGCGACGGATGATGTCGACACCGATCTGCTCGTCGCTTTCCGCGAGCTTGAGAGTCTTGAGCGCTTTCTGCGCACGAATGAGCGCGACGCCGCCGCCCGGGACGATTCCCTC
>JADGQU010000212.1 GCA_017881545.1 Gemmatimonadaceae bacterium | reverse complement strand
ATTCACGGCCGCACGGTCGACGCACCGCTCGGTCCTTCGGCCGGACCACACACTCAACTGGCGCAGGGCATCGTTGCCTGCTGGCTCGGCGGCGGGCGGTTCATCGAGCTCAAGACCGTGCAGTGCAACGACACGCTGCGCATTCCCCGACCCTGCATCGACGTCCGGGGTATCGGCCTCAACGTCGAATGGTCGCAGGAGCTGCGCATCGAGCAGTCACTCGAAGAGTACGTCAAGGCCTCGATGCTGATCGAGATCCTGGCGCGGCACTTCGGCGTCGCGCCGGGATGCCTGTTCGACATGAGCGTCGGATACGACCTCGACGGCCTGCGCAGCGATCGCATGGTCGCGTTCATGCGCGGCCTGGTCGATGCGCGCAAAACCATCGATCGTCTTCGCCGCGAGCTTCCTCCGCCGTGGTGCGATCTCGACTTCGAAACAGCCGTCTCGAACAGTGTCACGCTCTCGACGTTTCACGGCTGTCCGGTCTCGGAGATCGAGCGGATAGCCGACTTCCTCATGTCGGAGATCGGCGTCGACTGCGCCATCAAGCTCAACCCGACCCTGCTGGGCCGCGCTCACCTTCTCGAGATTCTCCACGACCGCCTCGGCTACACCACGATCCGTGTGCCGCCCGAGGCGTTCGACAACGACCCCGAATGGGACCAGGCAGTGGAGATCGTCGAGCGCCTGCGCACCCGCGCGGGCGAGCTCGGCCGCTCGTTTGCGGTGAAGCTGACGAACACGCTGGTCGTGGAGAACCACAGCGACTTTCTCCCGGCTTCCGAGAAGCTCGCCTATCTCTCCGGTCCGCCTCTGCACGTGCTGGCGATGCATCTGGTTCGCCGCTTCCGCCACGCATTCGGCGATTCGCTTCCGATCTCGTTCTCCGCCGGCATCGACCGCCGCAACTATCCCGACGCCGTGGCCCTCGGCCTGGCGCCGGTCACGGTCTGCACGGACCTCCTCAGGCCGGGCGGTTACGCGCGACTACAAGGATACGGGACCGAGCTCGTGCGGCGCATGGAAGCTACGGGGGCGCGAACAGTGGCCGAGTTCGCGCACGCCGACATCGACGTCTACGTCGAGTCGCTCGATGGCGACCGGCGCTACCGGCACGAACAGGCCGAGCGCGCCGTGCACAAGACCGGGCTTCCGCTTGGCCTCTTCGACTGCTCGACGTGCGATCTCTGCATCTCCGCATGTCCCACCGACGCAAACATGCGTCTTCCCTCGCTGGACTGCGCGATCCCCTTCACGCGCAAGCATCAGATCGCGAACTTTGCGGACTTCTGCAACGACTGCGGAAACTGCGAGATGGTCTGTCCGGACATCGGCGCGCCGCAGCGGATGAAGATGCGCTTCTTCGGCAGCGAAGAGTCCTGGCGACGCCACGCACCGCTTGACGGATTCTGGATCGGCGCCGTCAGCACGCGCGCGCGGATCGACGGAGTGGAGCACGACGACCACTCGTCGCATCCGCTCGTGCAGTACGCCCGCCGAGCCGCGCTCGACCGCTCGCATATCAATTACATCAATACATTGGGGTGAGGAACCATGACCATTTGTGAACCAACGCTACTGAACTTGATCGATGATTCCGTCCTGGGCGCGCTACACGGCCGCAGCATGCTGCTGACCGACCAGTGGCGGCGCGAAGAGATCGAAACGCTATGCAGCGTCGCCGCGATGCTCGAGGGACTCGATCGCCGCGGCAAGGTTCCGCCGCTTCTGCGCGGCGAGCTGCACTACGGTCTCTTTTTCGACAACTCGACGCGCACGAAATCGAGCTGGGCCGGTGCTTCCGTTCGCCTGGGCGCCACTCCCATGGTCGTCGACGGCTCGTCGACGCAGGTCGCGCACGGCGAGACCGCCGAGGAGACCGGAGCCATGCTGGGCATGAACGCGCACGCCCTCGGCATCCGCCACGATCTCATCCTGGGCGAAGGCAATCGCTTCATGCGTGGCGTGAAAGAGGGCATCGAGAGTTACCTCCGCGAGCGCGGCGACGATCGCGTCGTGCCCATAGTGAACCTGCAGTGCGACATCGATCATCCGACCCAAACACTGGCCGACCTCTGCTGGCTGCGCGAGCGCTTCCCGGATGGACTGGCCGGAAAGACAATCGCCGTGAGCTGGGCCTACTCGCCCAGCTACGCCAAGCCTCTGTCGGTTCCGCAGGGACTGATCACGCTGCTCACGCGATTTGGCATGAACGTCCGCCTGGCGCATCCACGCGGATACGAACTGATGCCGCAATGCACCGACAGTGCGGCGGCGCACGCCGCGGAATCGGGAGGAAGCTTCGCCATCATGAACGACATGACCGAGGCCTTCGCAGACGCGGATGTCGTCTACCCGAAAAGCTGGGGACCGTTCGACCTGATGCTCGAGCGCCGGCACGAGCCGCAGCGGATGCAAGCGATCGAGGCCGCCGCCCTGGCGCGCAACCTCGAGCACAAGCAATGGATTTGCGACGAGGGCCTGATGTCGCGGACACGTGGCGGCAACGCGCTCTACATGCACTGCCTCCCCGCCGATGTCGGCGCGGAGGTGAGCGCGAAGGTGATGGAGCGCGCACGGTTCTCGGTGGCGCGCGAGGCGAACAAGAAACTTTACGTGATCATGGCCCTGCTCGCGGTGGCCAAAGTGCGCCGCCTGCGCCAGGCATTGGAGAACGCATGACCATCTCGACGGAACTCACCACGAAACTCGATGAGCGCACCGCATCGCTGGCGCGGCGGTACCGCCCGCTGGCCATCCGCATTCTTCGCGAGGCCATCCGCATTCCAGCAGACCATCTCGATTCCGATCCGCGTTGCGGACTCTCCGGCCACGAGCAGCCCCGGCTCGAGTATCTCCGCAGGACGATCGTCGAAATCGGCGCGGTCGATCGCCATCAGGACGTGGCCTTCGACGCCTTCGGCAATCTGGTCTGGAGCGTCGAAGATCGTCTGGACGGCATTCCCGCCGGCGAGAAAGCGGTGATCATGCTCGACGGTCACACCGACACGGTCAACGCCCTGCGCGATCGCTGGCACGAGGCCATCGGCGGCGGAATCGATCCCTACTACGGCTGGATCGACGGAACGAAAGTCGATCGCGCATTCCTCGCGCACGAGCTCGGATATCTCCCGCCGGAAAGCGAATGGGAGCACCTGGTGTGGGGCCGCGGATCGGCGGACCAGCTCGCGGGAGTGGTCTGTCAGATCGTGGCCACGAAGATCCTCAACGAGCTGCGCAAGGAAGGCGCACTGCGCGGCGTGATCGTGCGGGCCTACGGCACGATCTCGGAGGAGGACAACGACGGCGGCGGACCGATGTATCTGATGCGCGAGGTCTTTCCGGCCGCGGCGCAGGAGCACATCCCCGACGTGGTGATCCTCACCGAGGCAACCGGCTGCGCGAAACTCGGACCGCTGGGCATCTATCGTGGACAACGGGGACGGATGCAGATCGAAGTCGAAGTCACCGGCAGGAGCTGTCATGGCTCGATGCCGTGGGAAGGACTCAACCCGCTCGAATACGGTGCGGCCATGATCGTTGAAGCGGCGCAGCGATATCGCGACGGCGAAGGTTTTGCGGGGGACCCGTTCCTCGGCGGCGGCACGCGCACCGCGAGCTGGGCCACCCTGGCCACACCGAGCGATTGCGCCGTCCCCGAACGATTCACGTTCCGCTTCGATCGCCGGCTCACCGCCGGCGAGATTCCCGAAGGCGCGCTCGACGACGTGCGCTCCCTTCCCTCCGTGGCGAAGGCAATGGCCGACGGCCTGCGCATCGACGTCCGCGCGCCGCTCTACACCGACCCGACCTGGCGCGGCTATCGGCTCAACAACCCGCAGATCTATCCGGGATGGGTCACGCCCGAAACGCATCCGTCCATCGTTGCCGCCGTCGACGCATACACACGCGTCGCCGCACGCAAGCCCCGCGTGGCCCGCTGGATCTTCTCGACGGACGGAGTCGGATTCCCGACGCGAACGCTCGAAGTACCGCCTGCGAAGCGCTGGATCCAGGACGGCGACTATCGGTATCCGGCGATGTTCGGCATCGGCCCCGGCGTCGAGCAAAACACGCACAAGATCGGCGAGAATGTCGATTCGCGGGAGTTCGATACGGTCATCGCGTTCCTGGCGCGATTCCCGAGCGTCTTTCGCAAGGTGTCACGGAGTGAGGGATAGGAGGCACGTGCTCGAGATTCCTGAAACCCGGATCTGATAGCTTTTGCGCTTGAAACTCACATCGGACAGATGCTCGTTCGCCGGGGGGGGGCTTGCGGCTGTGCACTACTGCGATCATGTCTCACTCACGAACACTGACGTCACTCTAGCGATGCGACCGCTCGGCTCTGCGGATACCGAGGTGTGGCGTTCTCGCTTGCCCGTGACTCGTGGCACCCGCGGCGCAGTCGCCTTCGCGCACGACGAGCACGTTCTGGCAGGTGCCATCGTGTCCCCTGATCCGGACGTCGAGCGCGCGGCGCGCGGTGCCTACGACGAGATCGTGCGCGTCATGTGCGCCGAGGGATTCCCCTTCTTTCTGCGCATCTGGAATCACGTTCGAGACCTGAACGCACGGTGTCACTCTGCTGATATCAATCATGACGGCGAATCTCAGGATTTGCAGGCTGACGGCGACCGCGAACGCTACACGTGTTTCTCAGCCGGAAGGCACGATGCGCTCGTCGCCGCGGGGCTGACGAAGTCCGATTTTTCGGCAGCCAGCGCTGTCGGCATGAGGGGTGGAAATCTCAGCATTCACTTTCTTGCGTCGCGCGAACGAGGACGCAACGTGGAGAACCCGCGGCAGGTGAGTGCGTACGACTATCCGCGGCAGTACGGATCGCGCAGCCCTTCGTTCGCACGGGCCACGATTGCGCGGGACGGCAGCGTCTTTGTCTCCGGAACCTCGAGTGTCCGCGGCCACGAAACGTTGCACGCGGGCGACGTCGAAGCTCAGGTGGAGGAGACGATTGCCAACCTCGATCGAATCGCCGTGGAGTGCGGCCGCTCGCTTCGCGAGGCGCAGGCGTTGAAGCTCTATGTACGCCACGCCGCCAGCGCCGCGCGCATCGTCGAACGGTTTCGTGAGGCCGCGCCGGCGGCTTCGCTGCTCGTGCTGGAGAGCGACATCTGCCGTGCCGGCTTACTACTCGAAGCGGAAGCGATCATCCTCAGTGACGAGTCGTCGATCGTTCACGAGGTTCGCTCACCGTGAGGAATCC
>JADGQU010000028.1 GCA_017881545.1 Gemmatimonadaceae bacterium | reverse complement strand
TGTCGCCCTGAAGGATCACGCTCGGGTACTTCCACGTGATCGCCGAGCCGGTCTCGACCTGCGTCCATGAAATTTTCGAATTGACACCTGCGGCTTTCCCGCGCTTGGTGACGAAGTTGTAGATGCCGCCTTTTCCCTGCGCATCGCCGGCGTACCAGTTCTGCACGGTCGAGTATTTCACTGTCGCATTGTCGAGCGCGATCAGCTCGACGACCGCGGCGTGCAGCTGGTTCTCATCCCGCTTGGGCGCCGTGCATCCCTCGAGGTAGCTCACCGACGCACCTTCGTCAGCGATGATGAGAGTGCGCTCGAACTGGCCGGTGTTCTTGCTGTTGATCCGGAAGTAGGTCGAGAGCTCCATCGGGCATTTCACGCCCTTGGGCACGTAGGCGAACGATCCGTCGCTGAAGACGGCGGCGTTTAGTGCCGCAAAGAAGTTGTCGCTGTGCGGAACGACGGTGCCCAGGTACTTCTCGACTAGCTCCGGGTGATTCTGCACAGCTTCGCCGAAGGAGCAGAAGATGATTCCGTGCTTGCCGAGCTCTTCCCGCATCGTCGTGCCGACGGAGACGCTGTCGAAGATCGCGTCGACGGCGACGCCGGACAGCATCTTCTGCTCATTGAGAGAGATGCCGAGTTTCTCGTAGGTGCGGAGGAGCTCGGGGTCGACTTCGTCGAGGCTCTGGAGCGGCTTGACGCTCTTCGGCGCTGAGTAGTAGACGAGCGAGTTGTAGTCGATCGGAGGGTACTGGACATTGCCCCAGTGCGGCTCCTTCATCGTGAGCCAGCGGCGGTACGCCTTGAGACGCCACTCCAGCATGAACGCCGGCTCGTTCTTTTTCGCCGAGATGGTGCGGATGATGTCTTCGTTGAGGCCAGCCGGGACGGTGTCCGTCTCGACGTCCGTGACGAATCCGTACGCATATTCGCGGTTGACCAGCGCCTCGATTCCCGAGCTCATTCCAACTCCTTGGCGTTTCTATACTTCCCGGCGTAGATTCAATCTAAAGCAATTCTGTCGGGATAGTCAAGCGAACGACGCTCTTTCTATCCCATTGTCTCGTCAGCACTTACGCCGCAGGAGAATGTCGAGAGCGCGCCCAATTTCATTCACTAGAGAACTCGAATGATCGTTCGGACGAGCCTCAAATGACGGGTACATCGAGCCCCGCTTTGAATTCGCCGGCCGGAAGCCCCGAGTTCGAGCCGGTCGCCTCGGTAACCGATCTGTCCGAGGGAACGATCGTGCAACGGGTGCGGCCGAGCGGTGATGCGGTTTGCCTTGTCCGGTACAAAGGCGAGATATCAGCGCTGAGCGATATCTGCACCCACCAGCATTTTTCGATGTCGGTGGGCGACCTGCTCGAGGATGGGACGCTCCAGTGCGCGTGGCACGGCGCGCAGTACGATTGCCGGACGGGCGAAGTGAAGCAGGTGCCCGCGACGGCTCCATTGCCGGTGTTTCAGGTACGGCTCGACGGGGACACGATCCTGGTTGGCCCGCGCAGCGAACGGATCGGCGGGAAGTACGAAGCGTCGACGGTGCGCGTTCCGTGAAGCTTCGCCCCGATTCAGAGTTTCCCGCGGATTTGAAGCTTCGCGCCGATTTTCCACTCCTGGTGAATAACCCGGACCTCCACTACCTCGACTCGGCCGCGACGTCGCAGAAGCCTAGGGTGGTTCTCGATGCTCTGCGCGATTTCTACGAGACTGCAAACGCGAATCCGCACCGCGGAGCGTACGCGCTGTCGGTGCGGGCGACCGAGTGCTACCACCAGGCGCGGGTCCGGATCGCCGAATTTCTGGGCGTCGTTGATTCCGACTGCCTCATCTTCACGCGCGGCACGACCGAAGGGCTGAACCTCGTCGCATCCGCGTGGGGAATGGCGAACGTTGCGAGCGGCGACGAGATAGTCGTTACCGCGATGGATCATCACGCGAACTTCGTCCCGTGGCAGGTGCTCGCGATGAGAAGAGGCGCGAAGTTCAGGGTATGCGAGCTCACTCCCGACGGAAAGATCGATCTCGATTTCCTGGCCGGGCTGCTCAACGAGCGTACGAAGATCGTCGCGTTCAGTCACGTCTCGAACGCGCTGGGTACGATCAATCCGATCGCGGAGATCGCGCGGCTGGTGCGCGAGAAGACCGGTGCGATTCTCGTCTGCGACGGCGCGCAGAGTGCTCCGCACTTCCCGGTCTCGTTCGATTCGCTCGGCGTTGATTTCTACGCCTTCAGCGGGCACAAGATGCTGGGCCCGATGGGCATCGGCGGATTGATCGGCAAGCGTGAGATGCTGGAAGCAATGTCGCCATACCAGACCGGCGGCGACATGATCGAGTTCGTGCACGACGATCGCACGACGTGGAACGTGCTGCCGCACAAGTTCGAGGCGGGAACTCCGAACGCCGCCAACGCTGTCGGCCTCGCCGCCGCGGTCGAGTATCTCGACAACATCGGCATGGACCGCGTGCGCTCGCACGAGAGGGCTCTGATGTCGGCTGCGCAGAAGCGCCTCGAGGCGATCGATGGCCTGCGGATCTACGGACCTCCGGCGAGCGAGCGAAGTGGCGTCCTGAGCTTCACGCTCGGCGATGTACATCCGCATGATCTGGCGACGATTCTCGACGGCGAGGGAGTTTGCATCCGCGCCGGGCATCACTGCGCGCAGCCGTTGATGCGGCGGCTCGACGTGCCGGCGACCGCGCGGGCGTCGTTCTACGTGTACAACGACGAGAGCGACATCGAAGCGCTCGTCGCGGGGATTCTCAAGGCGAGGGAGATCTTCGGATATGCGCCCGTTTAGCCGAGTTTGCCGCGCCGGGAGGCAAATTGGCTCAACCTAGGAGCGCTGCCGAGATCGGGGCGCTCTATCAGGAGTTGATCCTCGATCACTACCGGCGACCGCGGAACAAGGGAACGCTCGAGAAAGCGGACGCGAGCGCGGAGGTGAAGAATCCTCTCTGCGGCGACGAGATCGGTCTTCAAGTCGCATTCGACGGGGATTGCGTCTGTGATCTCAAGTTTTCGGGTCGCGGCTGTGCGATATCGCAGGCGTCGGCGTCGATGATGACCCAGCTCGTGAAGGGGAAGAAGACGGAAGAGATCGATGCGATCTGGAAACAATTCCGCGATCTGATGATCGGTGCTGAATCGGACGCCGACGAGGCTCAGCTCGGTCCGCTTCGCGCGTTATCTGGCGTCGCGAGATTTCCGGCGCGGGTGAAGTGTGCGCTACTGGCGTGGAACGCGTTGGAGAGCGCCTTGGCGCTGCGATCTGTCTGACTTGTAGGCGCGTCCGAACCTGATCTCCGCCGACGGGCAAAAAAACGTTGCAGCTGACAAGCACCTTGAGGAGAATCCATGAAGGCTGAGAGCTTCGTGGTCAAGACAATCGATGAGTACATCGAAGGTCTGCCGAAGGGCGTGCAGCGCATCCTCTCGGAATTGCGGTCCACAATTGAGAAAGCTGCTCCAGGCGCGACGGAGAAAATCAGTTATCGGATGCCGACGTTCTACTACAACGGGAATCTGGTTCACTTCGCTGCATTCGAACGCCATATCGGGTTTTATCCTACGCCGAGCGGGATCGTCGAATTTCAGGATGAGTTGAAGAAGTACCACACATCCAAAGGAGCCATTCAGTTCCCGATAGATGAACCATTGCCGCTCGAGCTCGTCACCAGGATCGTGAAGTTTCGGGTCGCGCAGAACGCAGAGCGCAAGAAAGCCTGAAAGACCGCGTCGCTTCGCCGCGATGGGTGGTACAAGCAGTTTGTCTGGTGCGACGTCGTCGCAATGGTTGTAACGTGCTTACGGCTGCCTTAGACGTAGACCGGAAGATCCCATTTCAACGGAGGGCGCATGAACAGTTTTGTCAGATTCGGCACCATCGTTTTCACCGTGGTTGGTTCTGCGTGCGCAAGTTCCGAGATGAGCACGTCGCCTCAGGATACGCCCGTTTCATTTGTTCGCCTGCGCTCCGAACCGTACTCCTTTACGTCTGTCAGCGGTTTTGACACACCCGCTCGTCTTGTAGTGCGCGACGCCGTTACGTGGCAGGGCGTCTGGGCTCAGACGTTTCGAGGCGGCTCGGTTCCTCCCATCCCGGTCATCGATTTTTCGCGCGAGATGCTGGTAGTCGTTGCGCTCGGGTCGCATTCGTCAGGCGGATACGGGATCCTCCTCGACGGAGCATCCGCGGAAGCTACCGGCGACCTCGCCGTCGCAGTGCGGTCTATCTCTCCCGGTTCAGGATGCGGGGTGACATTAGCGTTCACTCAGCCGGTAGACATAGCGCGCGTGCCGCGGCGCGACGGCGCGGTGCGTTTTGTCGAGAGCAGTGAGGTCACTAACTGCCAGTGAGTACGGCGGGCTAGAGTGAGACCTTCCTTCGCGCTCGCCGGGCTCTTCGCGCTCGCCGCGTGCGCCTACCTCTCGTCTTCGCCAAGTCCTGTCTGGCGAGACGAGTTCGACGGACCGGCGGGTGCGTCGTTCGACCGCACCAAGTGGGTCGCAGATACCGGAGGGAGTGGCTTCGGCAACCAGGAGCGCCAATTCTACACGACGCGTGCCGAGAACGTCGCGCTCGATGGCGATGGCCACCTGGTGATCACGGCGCGCGCAGAGCCGCAGTCGTCCACCAACAAGTGCTGGTACGGAGGCTGTCGCTACACCTCGACGCGGCTCAAGACCCAGGGGCTGTTCGCGCAGGCGTACGGTCGTTTCGAGGCACGCATCCGCATCCCGCGCGGGCAGGGAGTCTGGCCCGCCTTCTGGATGCTCGGCGCGGACATCGAGTCGGTCGGTTGGCCCGAGGGCGGCGAGATCGACATCATGGAGAACATCGGACGCGAGCCGGCCGTCGCACACGGCACGCTGCACGGCCCGGGCTATTCCGGCAGTGGCGGCATCGGCCGCGCCGACACCCTGCCGAGTGGAGCATACGCCGACGACTTCCACATCTTCTCAGTCTCGTGGCAGCCGAACGAAATTCGCTGGTTCGTGGACGGGCGGCAGTATCATCGCATGACGCCGGCGGATCTGCCGCCCGGAACGAAGTGGGTCTTCGATCATCCCTTCTTCCTCTTGCTCAACTTCGCGGTCGGCGGAGGCTGGCCTCGGGATCCGGATGCATCGACGACCTTTCCGCAGAAAATGGTCGTGGACTATGTTCGCGCGTACCGTGACCCGTAGCGAGGACACGCTCGAGATTGCACCCGAGGCGCTGGCGGGCGCTGTCGCCGCGGCGCTCATTGCCGACCTGAATGCGGAGCTCTCGGCCCTCTACCCTGAGCCCGGTGCGACGCACTTCCATTTGGATCCGGGCGAAGTCGCTCCCGGCGCGGGAGCATTTCTCGTGGCCCGCCTACGCGGTCGCCCGGTTGGATGCGGCGCGCTCCGTCGTCTCCGCGAAGCGATGCTGGTGCGTGAGGTCGGGCCGCGAGTCGGAGAGCTGAAGCGCATGTACGTTGCGCCAGAAGCTAGAGGACTCGGTATCGGGCGGGCGTTGCTCGTACGCCTCGAAGCCGAGGCGCGGACGCTGGGACTCGAGCGGCTCGTGCTCGAGACCGGGACTCGGCAGACAGAGGCCCTCGCGCTTTACCGTCGTGCGGGATTCACGGACATCCCGCCGTACGGCGAGTATGCGGCGTCGGTAACAACGAGCGTCTGCCTGACAAAAGCGCTGTAAGCCAACCGATGGGCGGGGTAGTCGAGCGCCAACTCCCGCTTCAAGGCGCCTCCAAATCGATCTGCCCGAAAATGACTTGACGCGCCCGGGCGGAAGCAACATTTTGGCGGCGGCGGCGATCCACGCCAAACCTCCTTAGACTCTGCCCCAGCCGGAGTCCTGTGAGAGGCAAAGGGGGGCACACTCCCGGATTGGTCTCGTCGTTTCTTTGCGTCACCATGGCGCGCTGCTGGGGAGTGACCCGTGGTGTACCCAAAGGAGAAGTGACGATGCCACGCAATAAAGATCTCAAGCGCCTTGTTCGCGCTCGCATGAGAAAGACGGGCGAAGCCTACACCACCGCCCGCGCCCACGTCATCATCAAGAAGCCCAGGGAAGCGACGCTTTCCAAAGCCGTCGCTGAAGTACTTCGCGCCACCGAAGCACCTCGCGCCGTTCCAAGGGCCGCGAAAGAGTCGGTGGACTACGCCGCGATCGCCGGCATGAGTGACGCGAAATTGAAGGCGAAGACCGGTTGCACATGGGAGCGCTGGGTGTATGCACTCGACCGTCGCGGGGCCGCGAAGATGTCGCACCGCGAAATTGCCACGCTCGTGAATGAGAAATACAAGGTCGGTGGATGGTGGTCACAGACGGTCACCGTCGGCTACGAACGCATCAAGGGGCTTCGCGCGCGCGGGCAGCGGCGCGACGGGACCTACGAGGCGAGCAAGTCCCGCACGTTCAGCGTGCCTGTTACGACCTTGTTCGATGCCTGGGCAGATGCCAGCGTGCGCAGGCGCTGGCTGAATGGCGAGACCGTGAAGATTCGGACAGCCACGACGCCGAAATCGATGCGGCTCGATTGGACCGACAAGAGCATCATCGCTGTAGGATTCGCGGCGAAATCGAAGTCGAAGAGCTCAGTGGCAGTGCAGCACACGAAGTTGCCCGACAGGGAGACCGCGGAGCACCTCAAGCAGTATTGGTCCGATCGATTGGACGCGCTGGGTGAGGTGCTGTCCGGGCGTCAGGGCAGAGGAGCACGGACGTAGGCGAGTTTCTCTGGACTGCGGCAGCCTTCGGTACCTTCAAACGAAGGTTGCCGCCGTCCATGCCTTCAACCATTTTCGCCATGTTGGCGCGCGTCATCGAGGTCTTCAATGAGTCTGTCTTCCGATACCGCATTACTCATCATCGACGTGCAGCAGGGTTTCGACAATCCGCGCTGGGGCGCGCGGAATAATCCGGATGCAGAAGAACGGATTGCCGATCTGCTCGCGGCCTGGCGCGCCACCGGACGGCCAGTGATTCACGTGCAGCATTTGTCGCTCGAGCCTCAGTCCACACTTCGCGAAGACGCCCCGGGTCACGCCTTCAAGAGCGAGGCGCTGCCGATCGCCGACGAGCCCGTCTTCCAGAAGCACGTCAACAGTGGCTTCATCGGGACCGACCTCGAAGCGCATCTACGCGCCAAGGGAATCGAGGAGCTCGTCGTCGTCGGGCTGACCACCGACCATTGCGTGTCTTCTACGACGCGGATGGCCGGCAACCTTGGCTTCGCCGTCACCGTGGTCGAGGATGCGACCGCGACCTTCGAGCGCCGCGGCCCCGATGGAACACACTACAGCGCGGATCTCATGCACGGCGCCGCGTTGGCGAGTCTCAATGGCGAGTTCGCGACGATCCGAAGCGCCCAGGACATTCTTTCCGCGGTGGGCGCGTAGAAGCCGGACGCGCGAGCAGGAATTGGGGACGCCAAGTCATCGACTGCGTGCGAGCGCTAACTTACCCTTCGATTCGACGGACCTCCCGCATTGGCGCACTGGGCCGAGGGCCCTAATTCGCAAACCTCAACAAGGATGAACAATGAGCGAACGTACTAGCGCCCTGGCTCCTGACCTCAAACAGGGCTCACGGGGAACAATGGACGAACGCAGCAACGCACTCGCCGATCGCCTCGAGCAAGGGGCTCTCGCGCTTGTGAGCTTCGCCAGCACTCTCACGGAGGAGGAGTGGCAGACCCGCATCCCCAAGGACGGCCGCAAAGTCGGCGTCGTGGTGCATCACGTCGCCAGCGTCTATCCGGTGGAGATCCACCTGGCAAAGACTGTCGCCGGAGGCGAGCCGGTAAAGGGCCTGACCGGGGATGACATCAACACGATGAATGGAGCGCACGCCAAGGAGAACGACGCCGTCACTAAGCAGGAGACGCTGGATCTGCTTCGGCGCAATAGCTCGGCGGCAGCGGCGGCGATCCGGGCTCTTAGCGATGGGGAGCTCGATCGGGCCACTCTGGTGTCGCTCTACTCCGATGCGCCGCTCACGAGCCAATTCGTGCTCGAAGATCACGCCGTGCGGCATAGCTATCACCACCTCGCGAAGATACGGGCGGCTCTGAAGCGATAGGCGGCGGCGTCACGCGGTTACCGATGCGTGGAATCGCGCATCTGTCGGGCGGGTGAAAAGGAGTTGCAGCGGTTCGCCGCTTGCTTCTTGTTCACTCGCCCGCAGGTGAGCTTGTGTTTGCTGGCTCATGAGGGCTGACGTGCTGGTTCACCCTTTCTGAGTTACATGGTCGATCTCAATACATCTCTCGCGGGCACGCGTGCGGCAGCAACCGACCTCCTCGCCGCCTCGGACCGTGCCGCTGCCTCATGGAGTACGCCGCGAGCACCGGGGAAATGGTCCCCATCCCAGGTGGTAGAACATGTTGCGCGGATTATGGACGAATCGACGAACGTCGTTGCCGGCTATCCGTCAAAGTTTCCGAAGCTTCCATTTTTTCTCCGCCCAATTCTCCGGATCCTCTTCTTCCGTCGCACGCTCAGGAAGAATGTTTTCCCCAAAATGAAGGCGATCGCAGCGCTGGACCCTGCGTCCGGATCGGCGACGCCCTCAGAGGCGCACGTGCGGCTGGAGGCTTCGGTAAGGCGATTCGATCAAGCCTGCCGCGCGCGAGCCGCGAGTGGCCAGGACGTCAAGAGCACGATTTTTGGTGCTGTGCCGGTGGCAGAATTCGCCAGATTTCAGGAGCTGCACATTCGCCATCACCGCTTGCAGCTGCCCGGCGTTATCGCCGGGTCGCGATGACTTCGACATCGCCGCGAGGCTCGCGCCCTACTCACCAATGCGTCATGCGTTGGTGCTCGGGACTATCGGGTTCGTGGTAGCCACAATCGGTGCGATCGCCACAATTCCCATGCACCTGGGCCCGAGCTGGTATCCGATCGCACTCGCTGTCACAGCCTTGCCATTTACCTGGCTTGGTGGGTTTTGTACACCGGAGGGAACGCCGATCGATAGGGGAAACCCCGACATCCGGCTGTCCCGGTGGGGACAGCGGATGGCCGCACGTTCCGGCTGCTCGAAACCACGGCGCGGTTCTTTCTATAGGAACCCGGCATGATCACGGTAGCCATCATCGAAGACAATCGACTCGTTCGCGAGGGCATGACGGTCATGCTGAATGAGCTACCCGACGTGGAGGTCGTGCTCGCCGCGACGAGCCTCGAGTCGGACATGCTGAGGGAGAGGCATCCCCGCGTAATTCTGCTCGACGTTGGCCTGCAGGACAGGAACTCTCTGCGCCTGGCCGAGACCGTGAAGAAGGAGATGGCGGATGCCCGGGTCATCGTCATGGACCTTCTCCCGGTGCACGAGGAAATCGCCGAGTTCGTGAATGCCGGCGTCGCGGGGTTCATTCTGAAGGACGCGACGTTCGAGGATTTTATCGGGACGATTCGATCCGTGGCCGACGGCGCGCAGGTGTTGCCGCCGCGAATGACCGGAACTTTATTCTCCCAGATCGCCCGGGTTGCCGTCAAACGAGGCCGGACGGAGGCTCTCGAAGCGGTGCGGATGACCCAGCGGGAGCGCGAGGTGATAGCTCTCATCGCTGTGGGCCTGAGCAACAAGGAAATCGCGCACCGCCTCAACATCGCCACCGACACCGTGAAGAGCCACGTGCGGAACGTCATGGACAAGCTGGCCCTGCACTCCCGGCTGCAGATCGCCGCATACGCGCACAGCCACGACGATTAGAAGCTTGGGGCTTCAGGTTTAGGGGCCTGTAGCTCAGCCGGGCCCGCGCCACTTGAAGGTTGGTTCCGTTAGTTAGCCCTCGCTCGTTTTCCCTCCCCCAATAGGCGTACTCCCTCTTTCACCTTTTCGGGTGATACGTGAGGGAAATGGTGTGCGCTAACGTCAAAGGGTCCTCCATGACGCGCTAAAGTCGCGGAGAGAATTCGCGTCCAACATGTATCCGGTCAGGAGGAGTTCGATGATAAGCTTCACGAAAAACCGCACGCTGCGAACGTTAGGTCAGCGCGGGCGAATTGCCCGAGTTATCGGCGCAGTAGCGTTGGCGGGTGTATTCGCAGTGGCCTGCGATAACTCCGCAGAACCTCGCATCACCACGGCGCTGGCACTCACGCCGACAACGACGACGCTCGCTCCTGGCGGCACGCAGCAGTTCACTGCGGTCGCCACAGCATCGAACGGAAAGGTCCTCAACGTCATGCCCACATGGTCCGTCGTCGCCGGTGGCGGGTCGATCACGCAAACGGGACTGTTCACGGCAGGCACGACGGCCGGAACGTTCACCAACACAGTTTCAGTGACATGCAGTGGTGTCACGTCGACGGCAACGGTCATCATTACTGCCGGTCCGCTCGCGACGATCACGGTCACGCCGAACCCGGGAACCATGCCCATCAATACCACACTGCAGTACACGGCGGTGGGCAGAGACGCCAACGGCAACGTCGTTGCGATCACGCCCGTCTGGTCGGTCACGGCTGGTGGCGGCGCCATCAATGCCGCTTCGGGCCTCTTCACTGCGGGCGCGGTGACCGGGACGTTTACCAATACCGTCCGGGCGACCAGTGGCACGATCTTCGGTACAGCGACGGCTATCGTCACCGCCGGGCCAGCTGCCTCCATTGTTGTGACACCGGATCCGGCTACAGTTCAGACGAATGCGACACAGCAGTTCACGGCGGTCGTCAGGGATGCAGGCGGCAACATACTAGCGGCCACGCCCGTCTGGTCAGTCGTGAATGGTGGGGGCACCATCAATGCCGCCACGGGTCTCTTCACCGCAGGTGCGGTGGCCGGACCGTTCCCCAATACCGTCAGAGCGGCCAGTGGCGCCCTTGCGGATACAGCGACGGTGAACGTGGTATCGATTCCAGCGCCAGGCTTCCCTCTCGGGTCGCTATCGGGTGTCGGAATCCTGGCAGGCTCGACCGTCACATGCATCACCGGCGGCCTTGTCAATGCTGACATCGATATTTATGCGGGCAGCGCACTCGTCGGCTTCGGCCCGTGTGTGCTCACGGGGGCGAAGCATCTGGCCGACGCGGTAGCGCAGCAAGCGCAGGCCGACCTGCTCGTTCTACACAACACGCTGTTTGGCCTGCCGTGCGGGACTGTCGTCGGCACCGCTGACATTGGCGGATCGGTACTGCCGGCCGGTGTCTACTGCAGCGGGAGTACAATTGGCGTCACAGGGGGGCTGACACTGGATGGCGGCGGGAATACGAACGCGACTTTCGTCTTCCAGGCTGGCAGCTCGCTCACCGGAGTCGGGAACATCGTCCTGATCAATGGTGCGCAAGCCCAGAACGTGTACTGGGTGAATGGGGCTGCGGCCACGATCGGCGTGGGATCAGCATGGCAGGGTAACATCCTCGCCGTGTCGAGCATCACGCTGAATGACGGCGCTACGCTGCGCGGACGCGCATTGACGCGGATCGGTGCGGTAACGCTGGGCAACAATAACGTCATCACGCTGCCATAGTACAGGCGAGACCTGGAGCCGGACGATCGTCCGGCTTCAAGTCCCCGTCTGGCCCCACTGAACAAGGCTCACCGAAGATCTGCCGGGCGCAGAACAGGGCGCACGGCAGGTTTTTCGATTTTCAAAACGCATGCGGCAGGGAGGATCAACCGATGCGACCAAGCAAATTCACTGAAGACCAGATCGTGCAGGCACTCCGGCAAGTCAAGTCCGGAACGCCCGCCGTGCAGGTATGTCGCAAGCTGGGAATCACGGAGACCACGTTTTACCGGTGGCGTAGCAAACACCAAGGGGTCTCCGGGGGCGGGTCGCGCGAAATGCGCGAGCTCAAGGACGAAAACCAGAAGCTCAAGCAAATAGTCGCCAACCTTCTGCTCGACAAGCAGGGATCTACGGACTTCCTTCGGAAAAAATAGCGGTATATTTTTTCCGGAGGAAGTCGCCGCGCGGTCATCGCCCGTGTCGGCGCCGTTTTCCCCCTGCACAGGATTTTCCGTGACCGCAGAAGTCACCACCTTCGATGCAATCGTCGTGGGGTCGGGAATTTCCGGCGGCTGGGCGGCCAAGGAGCTGTGCGAGAAAGGACTCAAGACGCTGGTCCTCGAGCGCGGCCGGAATGTAGTCCACATCAAGGACTACCCCACGATGAACCTCAATCCGTGGGAGCTCCCGCACCGTGGTGCGATGGCGCGCCAGCAGCTGAAGGAGAATCCCCTCATCAGCAAAGCTGCCGGATACGGTGAAGACACCGCGCATTTTTTCGTGAAGGATCGAGATCACCCGTACGTCCAGGAAAAGCCTTTCGACTGGATCCGAGGCTATCAGGTCGGTGGCAAGTCGCTCATCTGGGGGCGCGCCTGCCAGCGGTGGAGCAAGTACGAGTTCACTGCTCCGGAGCGGCAGGGCTACGGCATCAACTGGCCGATCGGATACGACGATGTCGCGTCCTGGTACACGCATGTCGAGCGGTTCATCGGAGTGTGCGGCAACGCAGATGGCCTCGAGGCGATGCCCGACGGTGAGTATTTACCGCCCTTCGATTTCAATTGCGCCGAAAAGCAGATGAGCGAGAGGATCCGTGCGCACTATGGAAATCGCCACGTGGTCCAGGGCCGGTGGGCGCACCTATCAAAACCAAAAGAGATCCACTTCCAGCAGGGGCGCGGCACCTGTCAGGCGCGCAATCTCTGCATGCGCGGATGTCCGTACGGCGGATACTTCAGCTCGAACGCGTCGACCCTTCCGTGGGCGGCGAAAACCGGGAATCTCACGATCCGCCCGGATTCGGTCGTCCATTCGATCATCTACGACGAGGCAAAGGGGAGAGCAACGGGCGTACGCGTGATCGATGCGCATACTCATGCGATCACGGAGTATCACTCCCGGATCGTGTTCATGAACGCATCCGCGCTCAATACGACTCTCATTCTCCTCAACTCCACCTCGAGCCGGTTTCCACACGGACTCGGCAACGACAGCGGAGTTTTGGGCAAATACATCGCGCACCACAACTACAGAGTGGGAGGCAGCGGCAAGCTCGACGGCCTCGAGGACAAGTACTTCTACATTCGGAACCCCACCGAATGCATCCTGGTCAACTTCCGCAATCTAGGGAAGCAGGAGATGGATTTCGTGGGCGGCTACACGACTTTCACGGGAGCGTATCGCGAGCGCGGCGAGCCGACTGAGCGCGTCGGCGGCGAGTACAAGGACGCGCAGGCGAAGCCGGGCCCGTGGGGGATCTACATGTACATGCAGGGCGAGACGATCCCGAGGGAATCCAATCACGTCCGCCTGCACGAAAGCGAGAAGGATCAGTGGGGAATCCCGCGGCTGGTCACATCGGTTGGATACGACGACAACTCCGAGAAGATGATTCGCGATTGGCGCACCGAGGCGAAGGCGATGCTCGAGGTCGCCGGTTGCCACGACGTCGAGACGCACGACAAGCATTGGGCTCCGGGGCTGGACATCCACGAGATGGGCGGCGCGCGCATGGGGAGCGATCCGAAGAACTCCATTCTCAACAAGTGGAATCAGGTGCACGCCGTACCCAACGTCTTCGTCACCGACGGGGCGTGCATGACGTCCACCGGCAACCAGAGCCCATCTATTCTTTACATGGCGCTCACGGCTCGAGCGGTAAATCACGCCGCCGAGGAGATGGGGAAGCAAAACCTGTGAGGTGCTCATGCCTCCGATGAACCGCCGCGAAGCTTTGAAGGCGACCACCGCTCTGGTGGGCGGCGTCCTGATCACATCCAACGGATTTCTGATCGCGTGCGCGCGCGACGCGAACATGGCGGCGGGTAAAACGCTGACGGTGGATGA
>JADGQU010000211.1 GCA_017881545.1 Gemmatimonadaceae bacterium | reverse complement strand
CTGTGCAACGGATACATCGCTGTCGTCGCGGAGGTTTCGCTTCACTCGGTCGAGAGCGGCGTGTAGCCGATTGGCGCCGAACGGCTTGAGCAGATAATCAAGCGCCTCGAGCTCCTTGTCGAGGGGTTGGTTAGAAACGCCTGATTCTACCCGGCAAGGTTTTCCGCCGAAAAGCAATGTGTTCTTTGTGGAGGCTCAACTAGAAGATGATCGGACCCCAACCGAAGAGCTTCCATGGATCCGCTCTCAGCGACGCCGGCTCCGTTCCCTCGACGAAGTACTCGGTGTATCGGCGATCCGCGGGGGTCTGATCGTTCGCGAGCGCGCCTGTCGCGCGATCCACGTCGCCGAAAATCACACCGAGTGGTGGAGTCCACTGCTCGGCGGCGCGCGAAGTGAGAATCTCGGGCTTCGCGGCATAATAGCGAGCGAGCATCTTGCCCCAGACCGGGGCCGCGAGCGAGCCGCCGGCGGCGCCCGCCGTGATCGAGACCGGCTTGTCGAACCCGAGCCAGACTCCCGCCACGAGATCGGGCGTGAGGCCGATAAACCACACATCCGAATTGTCGTTGGTCGTGCCCGTTTTTCCGGCGACCGGAATCGATGCCGGCAGGTAGCGCCGAATGCTCGACGCGGTGCCGCGTTCGACTACATCGCGCATCATGTCACGGACCACGTAGGTAACCCGCGGGTCGAGAGCCGGAGCGAGCGCCTTCACCTCGCGGCTCAGTACGATTTTCCGATTCCGATCTTCAACGCGGTAGATGAAGCGGGGCTCGACCGGCGTTCCGAGGTTTGCGAAAGTGGTATAAGCTGCCACGAGATCCAACGGCTGCACCACCGAGGCGCCGATCGCGCTCGACGGAACCAGAGAGATCTTCGAGGTCAGGCCCATCCGGCGCGCAAGATTCGCAATCGAGTCCATCCCGAGCTTCTGGCCGAGCTGGACGCTGACGCCGTTGCGTGATTTGGCGAGCGCGTCGCGAAGCGTGAGCGGGCCAAGAAACTCGCCATCCGAATTCTCGGGCCTGTAAACGGTGCCGTTCGGAAGGTTGATCGCGAGCGCGGTGTCCTGGAAGATCGCGTTGGGCGGGATGCTGTCGGCGATGGCCAACGCATAGACGATTGGCTTGAACGACGACCCGGGCTGCCTCATTCCATCGACGGCGCGATCGAATTGCGAGTCGTTGTAGTCGCGCCCGCCGACCAGCGCACGAACATCCCCCGATGTTGGGTCGAGCGCGACCACCATCCCCTGGAGATAGCTGGTCGTGCGGCCTGCCTTCGACCCGGGCGTCGTGCCTGGGGCGTATTTCGGATGCCCATAACCGGGCTGCGACTCGAGCGACGCGGTCTCCTCCGCCAACGCCGTCGTCGCAGCGTTTTGCAGAACGGGGTCGAGGCTGGTGTAGATCCGATAACCACCTTGAGCAACCGGAATTCCCGCACGGGTCGCCTGTATACGAACGACATCGACGAACCAGGGCGAGTAGGCGGAATACCCGCCATTCGGGAAGGTCACGAGCGGCGCTGCCTTCGCCGCCGTTGCCTGCGCGGACGTGATGTAGCCCTGATCCTGCATCAGAGAGAGCACGACGTTGCGGCGCTGGCGCACGCGGTCGGGATACTTGAGCGGATCGTAGAGCGCCGGCCCCTTGGGCATCGCGGCGAGCGCGGCCGCCTCCGCCAGCGAGAGCTTCGATGCACTCTTGCCGAAGTAATGGCGCGCCGCCATCTCGACACCGTACCATCCGTGTCCGAATCCGATCTGGTTCAGGTACGCTTCGAGGATCTGGTCCTTGGTGTAGTGCTTCTCCATCTCGCGCGCGGCCGACTGCTCCGCGAGCTTCCGGCCCAGACTCCTGTCGGTGCGATCGATGAGGGTGGGATGCATGTTGCCCACGAGCTGCTGCGTGATGGTGCTCGCTCCGCGACGTTCTCCGAAAATGTTGTCCTTGAGGGCACCAGCGATGCCGACGACATCTACTCCGTCGTGCTGGTAGAAGCGGTGATCCTCGACGGCGACAAATGCGTGCGGCAGGTATTGGGGGAGCGAGTTGATCGCCGCGTTGATGCGGATCTCCTTCCCGATCTCGCCGATGAGCGACCCATCGCGGGCCAGGACCAGCGATGCCTGCTGCATCGGGACGATCGTCCAGGGCTCGGTGTCGCTGGTCCCGGGCTGCTGCGCGCCCACCAGCGCTGGCGTAAACAAAAGCGCAGCCAGTACGAGCGCGCGCAGCGGTTGATTGTACCTCTGCGCCATGGCAACTTCAGAAGGATGGATCGATCTATTCATCTCGTCGTAGTTCAGTTCAAGCCGCGCAAGGGCGACTATGCCACCAACCTCGCCCGTCTGGCCGGCATTTTTTCGCAAATCGACTCACTCGACCCGCGCCCCGATGTCGCAGTCTTCGCGGAGACCGCCCTCACGGGATATTTCGTCGAAGGGGGCGTTCGCGACGTCGCGATGACAGCCGGCGCTTTCGCCCGGGACCTCCAGGCGCAGTACACCTCCGCAGTTACTACACCGCGGCAGCTCGATGTGTGCATTGGGTTCTACGAGGTGTGGAACAACGCCTTCTATAATAGCGCGCTCTATGTGACGCTGGGAGGCGACCAACCGGCGATCAAGCACGTCCACCGCAAGCTGTTCCTGCCGACGTATGGGCTGTTCGACGAGGAGAGATTCGTCGATCGCGGATTCGAGGTCCGCGCGTTCGACACGCAGTGGGGCCGCGCCGCCATGCTCATCTGCGAAGACGCCTGGCACAGCCTCACCGGGACCGTCGCGGCGCTGGACGGGGCTACGATGGTTTTCGTCATCGCTGCGTCGCCCGCTCGTGGAGTGTGGCCGCGCGAGGACGAAGGCCCCGTTCCGGCTAACCTGAAACGCTGGGAGCGACTCGCCCGCGACATCGCCGAAGAACACGGGGTGTTCGTGGCGCTGGTGAACCTCGTCGGCACCGAAGGCGGAAAGACATTCGCCGGCGGATCAATAATCTGCGGGCCGCACGGTGATGTTCGCGCGCGCGCGCCGCTATGGGACGAGACCATCATGACGATCTCGCTCGATCCCCAGGATCTGACGCGCGCCAGGTCCGATGCCCCGCTTCTCACCGATCTGCAGACGATGATGCCGCACCTAATGCGCACGGTCGATCGGATCCAGGCGGGTGAGCGGCTAGAGTTGAGCTACGACGACGAGCCGACGGACGGCGGGCCCCTAACCCCGTCGAATCGAAGCACTGGTGGCGAGCGCGCAGTGCCGCCTGCACGGTCAACAAAGAGATCGAAGAGTTCCGCCGATACGGCCGATGCGAGCCGTAACGGAAGCGAGCCGATTGCGGTGATGCGCGCACCGGAGTCTCGCTCGGGGCCACCGCCCCTCGAGATCGATCCGGAACTCACCGCCGGATGGCTGGTCTCATTTCTACGAGAGGAATTCGAGCGCCGTGGATTCGAGAAAGCGGTCGTCGGCCTCTCGGGAGGTGTCGATTCGGCGGTGACAGCTTACCTGTCCGCCAAGGCTCTCGGAAAAGAGAACGTGGTGGCCGTGCGCATGCCGTATCGCACGTCCAACCCGGATTCACTCTCCCACGCGCAGCTCGTGATCGATGAGCTCGGCGTCCAGGCGCGGACTATCGACATTTCACCGGCCGTGGACGGCTACCTGGCGGGCGAGCCCGACGCCGACCCGGCGCGCCGCGGAAACGTGATGGCACGGGAGCGCATGATCGTCCTCTTCGATCAGTCGGCGAAGTACCACGCGCTTCCGGTCGGCACCGGCAACAAGACGGAGAGACTGCTCGGCTATTTCACCTGGCACGCCGATGATTCGCCCCCAATCAATCCGCTCGGCGACCTCTTCAAGACGCAGGTGTGGGAGCTGGCGAGATTCCTGGGCGTTCCCGATGTGATCGTGTCGAAGCCCGCATCCGCCGATCTGATCGCCGGTCAGACCGACGAGGGTGATTTCGGCATCAGCTACGCCCACGCGGACAAGATTCTGAACTGGCTGGTGAGCGGATACAATCCCACGTCACTCGTGGCGCGCGGCTTCGATCCGGCCATGGTAGAGCTCGTTCGGAAACGCCTGGCTGGAACGCATTGGAAGCGAAAGCTTCCGACGGTGGCGCTACTCAGCCCTACCGGGATCGGAGAATCCTACCTCCGGCCGGTGGATTACTGATCGTTATTGGGCGGCCACTGACCTACTGATCGCTAGTGCGCCTGGCAGGACGTACCGCTCAGAGCGACTTTCGGCGGCAATCTGAACTCACAGGTCGACACGAGCTGATATCTGGAGTTGAATTCGCGTTCGGCGGCGGCAACCGCATCGAGCTTCCGGAACAGCGCTACGGAATCGGTCGTCCGGGAGCAATAGATCAGGTAGTAGCGCGGCCCTCCGCATGCTCTCGAACCGACAGGAGCCGTGCGGCAATCCCAGGCTGACGAACATCCGTCCGTTTGGACGAGCGCCTTCGCCTGATTCTCGAGAGCGATGATCTGCGCCCAGTCGGTTTTCTGGTCACCGGTGAGCACCACCTTGTCTCCGTCGGGACCAGCTGGAGCGCCGGCCGTTTGCTGTGAGCACGCCGCCAGAACCAGAAGCATTGCCGTAAGAATAGCGCCTCTGAAAACCACCCTTCCCTCCTGTGTGACGGGCCAGGAAGGAACGGCAGGAAGCCGGCCAAGGGGAACGGTGCGAAAGTGATAGCCGCTACGGCGCGTTACCTGCTATTTTTTGGGACAAGCTCGACCCGCCCGCCGGAGAAAAATGGCCACCAGAATCCTCCCCGACCGCAAATCCTCGGGATCACCAAGCGCCCGCCTCTCGCCTGAGCAGCTCATTGCAGCCTATCGCAACATGCTGCTGTCGCGGCGTTTGGACGACAAGGAAGTCCAGCTCAAGGGGCAGAACAAGATCTTCTTCCAGATCTCGGGGGCTGGGCACGAGGCGATTCTCACGGCGGCCGGCATGGTCCTCAAGCCGGCCTACGACTGGTTCTACCTCTACTACCGCGACCGTGCCCTCTGTCTGGAGCTCGGCGTCACGCCGGCGGAAATGCTGTACGAGGCAGTCGGGGCAGCGATTGATCCTGCCTCGGGCGGGCGTCAGATGCCGAGCCACTGGGGACATAAGGCGTACAACATCGTGTCGGTTTCCTCGCCGACCGGGACGCAGTTCCTCCAGGGCGTCTTCTCTTTCGAAGGCGCCGGACTCGAC
>JADGQU010000210.1 GCA_017881545.1 Gemmatimonadaceae bacterium | reverse complement strand
CGGGCGCGCCGACGAGCGGAAGAAGCTCAACTGGGATCATCCCGACGCCTTCGACTACGACCTGCTAGTCGCGCACCTCGAAGCGTTGAGCAAACGAAGACCGATCGAGAAGCCGGAGTACGATTTCGTCACCCATCTGCGGAGCGCCGTTCACACGCGCGTTGAGCCCGCGGACGTCGTGGTCATCGATGGGATTCTCCTGTTCGTCGACCCCAGGGTGCGCGAGCTGTGTGACGTGAAGGTGTTCGTTGACGCTGATGCGGACATCCGGCTCATTCGCCGCATCGAGCGCGATACTCACGATCGCGGCAGGCCGCTGGACGAGATCATCGAGCAGTATCTCTCGACGGTGCAGCCGATGCACAATGAGTTCGTCGAGCCGAGCAAGCGCTACGCGGACGTGATCGTCCCGCGCGGCGGACACAACGCGATCGCGATCGAAATGATCGTCGCTAAGATTCAGAGACGACTGCAGCACGCGACGGACGGCGCCGAGGCACGGAGAACACCATCAGCAGAGCGGCCAGCGCCCCGAGCGCGAACATGACCAACCAGATCAGTACTGGCCCGAGCACGGCTAGAAGCTGAGTGCCCATCCACGGTCCGACCGTGAGCGAAATGCTGAGCGACATGCTGTAGGCACCCATGTACGCTCCGCGCCGATTCTCCGGCGCTATCTCGGCCATATGCGCCGACATCGCTGGAAAAAGGAGCATCTCACCGAAAGTCCAGACAACTACGGTGGCGATTACTCCCCCGGGTGACGCGATGAGGGCGAGGGCGCCGAATCCGATTGCGAACAGCATGCAGCCAAGTATGAGCGATCGGGTATTCGGCCAGTGCGCTGTCGCCGTGACAATCGGAACCTCGAGCGCCACAATCAGCAGCGTGTTGATCGTGAAGAGCATCCCGTAGAAAGCGGGCGAGAGATGCAGGTACTGCACGAGATAGAGCGGAAGAGCCGATTCGTGCTGGAAGAACACGATGCCCACGAGGAACACGCCGCCCAGAAAAATCAGAAACAGCCTGTCGTGCAGAATGGTCGCCGGCCCGATGTGCTCGGCGTTCCGATTGGCGGCCTCGGAATTCACGCCGCTGAATGCGCGCCATGGCATGAGCGCGAGCACGGTGCCGGCGATCAGCGTCGTCACCGCATCGACAGCGAACATCGCGCGGAACGAGACCGTTGCGAGGAATCCACCGAGTGCCGGGCCGATGCTCATGCCGAGATTTATCGCGAGCCGGTTGAGCGCGAATGCCTGTCGCCGCTGCTCTGGTGCGACGACGTGCGTTATCGCGGCAAGGCTAGCGGGTCGAAACATCTCGGCGCATCCCGCCCAGAGCACCGTCATCGCCGCGACGGCGGCGAAGCTCTTTGCCAGGGGAAAGAGGAGCAGCACACTTCCCGAGGAGATCAACGACACGCGCATCACCGGGAGCGCCCCGATCCGATCGCTGAGGCGTCCGCCGATCGGGCCGAAGACGATTGCCGACGCTCCATAGACCGCTAGCATCGAGCCGGCCCGGGCGAGGGAGAATCCCAGTTCGCGCGTGAGGTACAGCACCAGGAATGGGAGCACCATCATCCCGGCCCGGTTGATCAGATTGGTGGCGAAGAGCAGCCACACTTCTCGCGGCAATCCGCCAAGCCCGCGCCATGGGTTCAGTCGCGAATCGGCCAACGAAAACGGCCACCTGTTCGGTGGCCGTTTCGTTTCACGGACTGTCGGCTCAGTTGTCAGGCCCATAGTGCGCCGTGCAGGAATCGAACCTGCAACCTAATGATTAAGAGTCATTTGCTCTGCCAATTGAGCTAACGGCGCTTGCGGTCGCTTGGCGCGCCAGGAGGGAATCGAACCCCCGACCCACAGCTTAGAAGGCTGTTGCTCTATCCAACTGAGCTACTGGCGCGTAACGACGCGAAAGGTAGCGACAGCACCGATGTGAATCAATCGCGCGCAAGAGCGTTTCTAGTCGCCGCCTGATGCAAGACTCTCAGCGAGAACCCGCTGCAACTTCTTCGTAAGCTCGCCCGGCTTGCCCTTCCCTACCGGCTTGTCGTCGAGCCTCACGACCGGCATCACATCCGTCGTGGTACCGGTGAGAAAGAGCTCGCTCAGCCTGGGAATCTCCTCGGCCCGAATCGGAGTCTCGTCGAAATCGATGTTCACTGTGCGCGCGAGATCGCGAAGCACGGAGCGAGTGATTCCGGGAAGGATGTGAGTGTCGGACGGGTGCGTGCGAAGCGAACCGTCGACGACGCCAAAGAAATTCGTCTTCGTTCCCTCCGTCACGACGCCATCCCGAATCAGCATTGCCTCGAACGCTCCCCTCTCTTTCGCGGTCTGGGACGCGAGCACGTTGGGCAGAAGATTCAACGTCTTGAGGTCGCAGCGACCCCACCGAATGTCTGGATGCGTGATCGCGGGGGCGCCCGTCTGGGCGAACTCGGAATAGGGCGTGAACCGTGCGACTGAGATGTAGATCGTCGGCGGCAAATCGGGCGGCGGGAAATTGTGAGCGCGCGTCGCCACGCCTCGCGTGACCTGCATGTAGATGGTCGCTTCACCCTGGAGGAGCCCGTTGTCCCGAAGCAGCTGGTTTGCGATTTCTGTGAGGCTCTCCGGCGAAGCACCGCCCGCGAGCGAGATGCGCACTCCCTCGAGGCTTCGCTTCAAACGATCGTTGTGGAACTTAGCGGCGAAAGGCCTCGCATTGATGACGCGGAGCACCTCGTACACCCCGTCCCCGAAGACGAAGCCTCGGTCTTCGACGGAGATGCGAGCTTCGGCGCGAGGCACGAAGGCGCCGTTTACATAGACGATGTCTTTCGAATTCATTTCAGTGGCGGATTCGTTCCGTGGAAAAAGATGCGCCGAGTCGTCTCGGAATGCTCGGCCGCGCTTGGCCGATTAGCCTTTGGCGCCAGTTGTCGTGTACTGGCATGCTCCGGTGCCAAACATCGGAAACGATCCGGGGTCGGGATCGCTCAACGTTCCCGTGAAAGTACCACCGGCGAAACTCGTTCCGATCAACTCCACTCCGATTTGGCTCCCGCCACTCAAGTGCAGATCTGTGTGCCCGTCGCCGAGGGTCACAGAGCCGCTGAGCGGAAATACGAGCCCGGAGGGGCTCCGCCAGGTGCTCGTGGAGCTGTTGACTGTTCCGTCCGCCCCGACGTCGAGGTGCGCAGTGAGCACGGAACCGTCTATGAGCGCTCCGACAGAGCAGGTTGTGCCGATCGTTTTCGTCACGGTGAACGACCAGTTACCCGTGGCCTGGGCCTGTGTGATAGCGCCGCCCCCTCCTCCCTGCCCAAAGAGGAACGGATCGTTCGTGTTTTCGCAGGCGCTGGTAAGGACCAACAGGGTGAGGGCAAGCGTTATCGGTCGCACGTGAAGCCTCCGGGGTGTACTGCTAGATTGCGCTCTGGACGGAAAAGGTGCAATTCGTTTGCCGTCAAAGTTGTACGTCCGGAAACCCCTGACTGCTGCTGTCGTAGGGGGAATGGGCACGTACACCACCAGGGACTCAAATGCCACCGGATCCAAACGTCATAGTTCAGACAGTATTGTCATGGGTCGTGCCTGGAGTCGTAACGATTGTCCTGGGCTTCCCCATCGTGCGCTTGATCACGAAGTGGCTGGAGCCGAAGCCGGTCCCCCCGCGCGAGCTTGGCGCGATAAACGGCCGGCTCGAACGAATCGAAGCGGCGGTAGATGCGATCGCACTCGAGGTGGAACGTATCTCGGAATCCCAGCGCTTTACCGCGCGACTGCAATCGGAGCATCCAGCGCCAAGGCTTCCGGGTCCAACTGGAGTCTCCTGAAGGCGAGAAAAAAGGGAGCGCCTCTCGACGCTCCCTTTTTCATCCTTTATCGATCAGGTTGATTACACGCAGGTAATCACGCCGTTGACCATCGTGCAGACTTTCGCTGACTGCGAGTGCGTAGCAGTGCCGCTCCATGAAGGCGGCGGGCCGGCAACGTTCACGATGACGACCGTGACGTTCTGCGACGGCGTGAACCCCTGGAGGGGTGCCGCCATCGTCGCGGTTCCACCGAAATATGAGCCACCGTTGTCGGCGGCGTACTGCTCTTCGTAGGTCGCCATGTTGCGCAGGTCGGACTTCATCTGCGCGACATAAGCCTTGTCCTTCGTATTTGCAAACTTCGGAATCGCGATCGCGGCAAGAATGCCGATGATGACGACTACGATCAAAAGCTCGATAAGGGTAAATCCCTTTTTATTCATCATTGAAAATCTCCTGAATCGTTGGGCGACGGCGAGACACCAGTCAACACTCCAAACACAGGCTGTTTCGCGGTGTCGCAACCCCTTATATAGCAAGCAGATTGCCAGACAACACCATGACTGCAACCCCTTACTGCTCAGGCAGTTCTGCCGCTGAATTAATGTGCCTTATGAGCTCTGTTTGCCGCAATTTGCGAGGTCAGGCGCAATCTGCTGGCACTCGTTTTTTGGCCCCGCTCAAGCGATCCAGGGGCCTCCGCAACCGCGTCACGGGCGAGCTAAATTGACAATTGTTTATGGAGGGTGAGTGCGATCGAGCAAGATTACGGCTGACGTCCGCGCGTTTTTCACGTCGTACTGCACCGCGTTCATTCGCCAGGATGCGCCGGCAATCGCCAAGCATTTCGCGGAGGTGGTGCACGTCGCGAGCGACACCGGCAAGGACGTGAGAGTCCATGTCGAGAGCGCGGTCGAGTGGCGGAAGGCGATTGACCGCATGCTCGAGAGGTATCGGGCAATCGGCGTGGGCTCCATCGAGGCGACTGCCCTCGGCACCGACGCGCTCTCCCCCCGCCTGGTTCAGGCGCGGGTGCGCTGGGCACTCAGCGACAAAGCTGCCCGGCCTCTGTACGAGTTCGACGCGATGTACACTCTTGCCAGACACACCGACATTTTTCGCATCACGGGAGTGGCACACAACGAGATCCCAGAATACCGCCGTTGCCTGGCGGGATTGGATCGCGTCGAGACAAACCCGCCGTTATCATCCGACTAATGGAAACGCCCAACACGACGAGCCAGAGCGAGAGGCCAGCGATGCCCCGACGCGACGAAGGTGAGCGTCAGCCACAAGGATTCGTCGCGGAATCCCATGCGGCGGAGCTCGAGCGACTCAACGAAGAAATTCGGCGCGTCGCCACGCGTGCTACAAGGCTCCTCGATGTCGTCACCGCACTCTCGGAAGCACAATCGGTCGAAGAGGTGACCGCTGTCGTGCTGGGCAA
>JADGQU010000209.1 GCA_017881545.1 Gemmatimonadaceae bacterium | reverse complement strand
TCTTCGTGACCCTGCCGCCGCCAAGCACGGGCAGTTGAGAGTGATCGACGAGTCGGGAGAGGACTATCTCTATCCCCAATCTCATTTTGCGGAAATAGTGCTGCCGCAGTCGGTCCTGAAAGCCGTACTCGCCGCGGGCTAGGCTCCGACTAGGCGGCGCGCAGTGTAGTAGAGCGCGCACCCGAGAAAGAAACTGAGCGGCAGGCTCCATCCCTTCTTGCCCTGAAACTCCGGAACCAGATTCGACGCGCCCACGTACAGCGTCACACCTGCGGCGAGCGGCAAGCCGTACTGCTCGAGAATCGGCAGCTGCTGCGTCAGGACCGCGCCGAGCATGCTCGAGACAGCGAGAGCGCCACTGGCGACCAGCGCGGCCCTCCTGCTCTCACCCGACGCCAGGAACAGGCTCGAGATCGCGAGTCCCTCCGGCAGCTTGTGCAAAAGGATCGCGACGAACACGAGCAGCCCCAGCGCGTGGCTCACCCCGAATCCGCTGGCGATCGCCACACCATCCACAAACGTGTGCAGCATAAGTCCGGCGAGGGCCGAGAAGCTCACGAGCTTCGTGACCTGGTGGACTTCTTCGCCGAAATGGAAATGCGGTGCCAGCGTGTGCTGGGTGAGATGAACCAGCAGGTAGCCGATCAGGATCACGACCGCCGCGGATTCGCCGTGAAGCTTGATCGCGTCGGGCGCCAGATCGAGCAGCGCCACCGACACCATGAATCCCGCCGAGAGCGCGATCATGTTGTCGAGGGCGCGGACGCTCCACCGCGAGCGAGCAACCACCGCGACAGCGCCGACGATGTTGGCGCTCGCGGCGATCGCCGTGTAGAGCAGCGCGGTGCCGTTCATTCGGATTGTGTCGCGGCTAGCAGCGCCGAGTCATGAGGGCTTGATCGAGAGGCGCTCCGCCGCTGCCGCCACCGCATCGCTCAGCGCGGGTGCGGGTGCGCGCTCCCACGACTGGATTCCCCACATGCGCTCCTCCAGAGATGCCCGCTCCTCGAGGTTCATGCTGTTGAGGAGGTACATCCAGCGATCGGAGCGCGAGTAGATAAAAAGCTCGATCTGCGGGTTCAGCGTGAGCTGATCTTCGGGCGTGAAAAGCGTGATCTCCACCCCGCCGTAGGTCGAGAGCGGAACCTTGAGGCGGGCGACCGCATCGCGCACATCAGGAAGCGCAATCGTCTGCCCCGACCACGAGGTTCGCGACCTCGCGTCGTGGATGTAGACGTCCACCGCCGGCGCCATCAGCTCGCTCAGCGTATAAAACAGATCAACGACCCGCTCGGCGTTTGCTACGACCTTCGCCTCGTAGATGTCGCCGGTGCGCGTGAAGGTGAAGCCGTCCTGTCCTGACCGGAATCGCTTCCAGATCGTTGAATCGGGTTGGGCACTTCTGAATAACATCGGGTCGCTGATTAAAGTTTAGCCGTTGTGCCGAAAAGAAATCAACTTCGAGAAGATCAAGGTGAGAGGTGAAAGGCGATAGGTATCAGGTTTCCTCGCACCTCGAACCTATTCCCTTTTGCCTCTTACCTTGTTCAGTTCGCTGTTGCGGTTGCAGTTCCCTTGTTCGGTTCGCAGTTGTAGTTCGCAGTTCATCCCGCCCCATCCAGACTCTTTGCAATCCTGATCAGCTGCTCGTTCGTATTCTTCCGCGGATCATTAATAACCGCATCGAGCAGCCTTCGTAAAGTCGCCCCAATCGCGGGCCCGCTGATTCCGAGCTTCTCGAGATCCGTCCCATCGATCGCGAGATCGGAGATCGCAATCGCGTCCTTGTAGGCGATCCTCATCGCGCGCTTGTAGACCGAAGCCACCGTCGGCTTGTATGGCGCCGGGTCCCCGGCCTGCCGCGCGGCCCACCAGAATGCGTCGGCCAGGCGGAGTAGTGGGGCAAGACGCGTGCGCCCGGCGCTGGCGGCCCACGTCCGCAGCATTGCGCTCGGAGGGTACTGGTCCATGCTCCACGGATCGGAGGCGCCCATCTCCTCCGCCTTCAATAGTGCCGTGGTCATGGACGGGCCAAGCTGCTGCCAGCGCTCGACCAGCAGTGCAATCCACTCACCCTCGCTATTGGAGAAGCGAAGCTCTTTGAGCGTTTTTCTGACGGTCGCGGCGGGCATCGATGCGAACAGCGCAGCAATGCGCGTCGACCGTCTCGCCGGCCGTGCGGGCAGGAGCGGGCGGCGCAGGTGATCGAGTGGCAGGAGCTGGCGGTCCGTGACGTGGCCGAGCGCAGGGATCAGCGTCACAAAGGCGCCCGTGTCGCGCCACATCGCGAAGGCTTTGCTCGGCAAACGCACCTGGTCCATCGTCTTCTCGATCTCCTGCTTCACCCGCTCGGCCGAGAGGCGCGACAGCTCGGGAGCGCTCTCGACGATCGCGTCATAAGTATCGCGCTCGATATCGAAATTGAATCGGGAGGCAAATCGGATTGCCCGCAGCGCGCGGAGTCGATCCTCGCGCATCCTGTCGCGCGGATCTCCGACGGCGCGAATGAGCTTCCCTTCCAGGTCCTTGCGTCCGCCGAAAGGATCACGGAGCTCGTCCTTGCTCGGCGAGTAGGCCATCGCATTGATCGTGTAGTCTCGGCGCGCGAGATCGTCGTCGAGCGACGCGCCGAACTCGACGACCGCGTGCCGGCCATCTGTCTGAACATCTTTGCGGAAGGTCGTCACCTCGTGCATGACGTTGTCCTGGTCTATGACTCCGATCGTTCCGAACTCGATACCGACCGGGACGGTGCGCTTGAAGAGCTTCTTGACGTCGGGCGGCGTGGCGGCGGTGGCGAGGTCCCAGTCGAGGTGGGGGTGGCCGAGGAGGGCGTCGCGGACGGCGCCTCCGACGCACCACGTCTCGAAACCAGCATCTTCGAGGCGCTTAGCGATACCGCGCACGGTCTCGGGCGGATCGAGCGGCGGACGGGGTTTATCGGGCTTCGGTGGGGGCATCTTCTGGATTGGTGTTTTGCATTTCCGTTAAGTCCTCTCGGCGCGCATACCAGCCAGTCCTCATGAATCAAACATGGTTCGGAGCTCCGCGTCATTCATCCCGGCGCCAAGCCCGAGCATGAGATCGATGCGCGCCTGCTGTGCTCGGCGCGATCCGCCGAAGATGGCGCCCATCTCCTCGAGACGCCGGCCGCCGCCCGGATACCCGTAAGTGTGTCCGACTCTCCCGCCCTGTGTGCGCGACGTGAGCACGACCGGCTTTCCGTCCGCGACCCAGCGCTGAATCCCTGGCACCATCGCCGGCGGCACGTTCCCCCGCCCCATCGCCGCGAGCACGAGCCCGCGCGCCTGCTCCCGCGATGCGTCGAGCAGGCGGGCATCCGATCCGGCGGCGGCAAAAATGATGTCGATGGGAGTCGCCAACTCATTAGGCTTTATGATGGGGGGCGACGGTGGCATCTCGCGCCGCATGATCAGCTCGCCTTCGTCCAGAACGCCGAGGGGGCCGAGGCCGGGGCTCTCGAACGCGTCGAGCAGGTGGGTGTTGGTCTTGGTGGTGGCGAGCGCCGCGAAGATCTGTCCGCCGATCACCACCATCACACCAAAGCCTCTCACTTCCTCACTCGCGGCCACACGCACCGCCTCGAAGAGATTCGCGGGCCCGTCCCACCCGAGGTCGCTCACGGTGCGCATCGCGCCGGTGAAGACGATCGGCTTCTCGCTCGCGGTCGAACGCGCGACGAGGTACGCCGATTCCTCGAGCGTGTCGGTGCCGTGCGTGATGACGACTCCCGTCACCTCGGGGCGCGCGAGATGCTCGACGATGCGATTCCTCAGCGCCCACATCCGTTCGACGGTCATGTGCGGCCCGGGGAACTGGCCCCACTCTTCTGTCTCGACGGCCGTGATCGCGCGGATTCCCCTGGTCGCCTGGAGGATCTCGGCGGGCGTCAAAGCGGGGAGAGCGCCGCCGCCGCCGGGATCGTTGCGCATCGCGATCGTTCCGCCGGTGAACAGGATGACGATCACGTTGCAGCTGCCTTCAATTCTCAGCGCCCGAGTGCGAGCCGATTCTTCGCATTGCCAGCTCGGGAAATTCGTCGAGAAGCTTTGGATCCCGCGCCGCGATTTCCAACGCGTGCGTCATCAGCGCATCCACAGTGAGAAGATCGAGCGCCGACGAGCGCGTCTCGCAGTCGGTCCGCAGCACTGAATCCAGCAGCCGCTCGGCCGCGTCGAGCACTTCCGTCGCGCTGGGAGCCGGGTTGTCATTGAGTGCGCTGCGCATCGCTGCCTCCAGCTCCTTTGGCGGAGGCGGATTGCCCTGGCTCACGCGGTCGCCGCGCGGCTCGCGTTGACCCATGCTGTCGCCGCCAGCATCACCTTGACTCACGCGGTCGCGGCCAAGTGCTTCCGGATCATCTCCGGCGCGTCCGCGACCGCGGACGCCATGCGCGCTGCGTCGGGGATTCCCGCTTGCGCCATGTGCGGCTTGCCGCCCCCCTTCCCGCCCGCGGATGCCGCAATCTCGCGCAGAATCGAGTCGGCGCGAATTCCGCGGCCGCGCAGATCCTCGCTCACCACTGCGAGCATTGTGTTCTTGCCGTTGTCAAACGATGCCGCGAGAACACCAACCCCCGATTCCATCTGCTCGCGCAGCGCATCGCCCATCGCCTGGAGCGCCGGCAGGTCCGGCGCCGTCACATTCGCTGCCACGACCCTCACGCCGTTGACGACCGAGCCCTGGTCGACGAGCGATTTGATCGCATCTCCACCACCCGATCGCACCGCCTCGTCGAGACGCTTCTCGAGTGCGCGACGCTCATCGACCAGAGCGTGTACGCGCTTCACCGCCTGGCCGGCGGGTGCGCGCACCAGCGCTTCGATTTCCTTGAGCTCGCGCTCGTGCTCGCGGAAGAGATTGAGCGCGCCGCGGCCCGTCACCGCTTCGATGCGGCGCGTTCCGGCCGCGACACCGGTCTCACTCACGATCTTGAAGAGCGCGATCTCGGCCGTGTTCCGGACATGCGTGCCGCCGCACAGCTCGACGCTTAATGCGGGTATAGTCACGACTCGCACGACATCACCGTACTTCTCGCTGAACAGATGCATTGCGCCGCCCGCAACCGCGTCGGCGTACTTCTTCTGCTCGAACGTCAGCGCAATTCCTTCGAGGATGCCGCGGTTCACGATGCTCTCCACATCCGCGAGCTGTTGCTGACTCATTGGGCCGTGGTGCCTGAAGTCGAATCGCAGTCGATCGGGCTCGACGAGAGAACCGGCCTGAACCACGTGCTCGCCAAGA
>JADGQU010000208.1 GCA_017881545.1 Gemmatimonadaceae bacterium | reverse complement strand
TTTTGCTGACATCTCTGCACGTGGTCGGCGAGGGTGTCCCCTTCGGGCCGCACACTCGCTTGGTCGGAGCCCCTAACTACGCTCCTTCGCTCCGCTCAGTCGCGGGTCTCCTCCTCGCGCTCGTTTGCAGCGGCCCTACGAGGACACCCTCACCTCCCTGCACAGATCCATAGCTGCGCGCGCCTGACGGCGCGTGATGCGTGGCGCTTAGCGGCGTTCTAACGCGTGCGCTCCGTAGGCCGTTTCGACGCTCACCGCGCCGCCTTTACTGCGCTATGTCGTTTGTGCGAGGCGAAGCGTTCGAATGATCTTCGATCGCGTCACGACTACGAGTGAGTACAGCGCGCCGGTTTTGAGATCATGCCCGGAGGGAAGTCGGAGGGGGTCCTCGTAGCGGCTTTCCAAAGCGAGCGCGAGGAGAAGACCCGCGACTGAGCGGAGCGAAGGAGCGCAGTTAGGGGCTTCGACCAAGCGAGCGTAGCCGCGGAGAGGAACCCCCTCCGACTGACCGACGCGCCGAGATCTAGAAGCCCAGAAGCTCCAAACTCACTCCATTGCGAAGACGCGATTGAACACCACGTCGAACGCGAAGCTCTTGGGCTTAGTCTTCTTCTCCATAATTTCCGCGATGCGTTCGAGACGGGCGGGGATTCCCATGATCTTTTCCTGGGCGGCGCGCCCCAGATCATTCAGCCCCTCGAGCGACTCGATCGACCAGTACTTGATCAATTCCTGCACGATGCTGAGATAGTCGCGCGGTCCGTAAATGCCCGCGCGTCGAACCACATCGGCGAGCTCGCGGAAATGCGGCATGTTGACGCCCGGCATGTCGATCGCCGGCATGATCTTGGACGCCGCGACCAGGCCCTGGTTGGGATCCCTTTCCATCACCGCCTTGAACACCGAGCGGTAGAACGTGTAGTGCCGCGCTTCCTCCTTCGCGACGTTCGCCAGTACTGTCCCGATCATCGGCTCGTACTGCGACGCAAACTTGCCGGTGTTGGCGTGCGAGACCTGCGTCGCTCTCTCCTGGAGGGACGTGTACACGAACACGCGATACGGGTCCTTGTCCCACTCGGGCTCGAAGCCGGCCTTGATGTACTCGAACTGCATCTTCTCGATCACGACCGGGTCGAACACGCCCGCGTCCCTCGTGTAGTCGTGCAGAATCGCGCCGTGCCGGTCCTCCTCCGCCGTCCAGAGGTTGTTCCACTTCGCCCAAATGCTGTCGGAGCCGAGGTACACCGCGAGAAGGCGATGGAAGTGGGGGAGTCCTTCTTCGGTAAGGAGGTTGAGCGCCAGCGCGACGCGGGCCGGGTCACTTATGCCTCTCGCGCGTTCCTTCAGCGCCTTCAGGTGGTGATCAGGGTCCTCGCCTGGCGGTGCTTCCAGCAGCTCCGCGGGAAACCAGAGCACGCGCTTGGCTTCGTGCGAAGCCATCAACTCCACCACCAGGGGCTCGAGGTCGGATAGTACCTCGATCTTCGACAACGTCTCGTCTTCTACTGGATTCACGCGCGACCTCGGACAGGATTAACGACGCGGCGACAGGTCCGCCGGCAACAGCGGAGAGGTAGAAGCTACACAAACACACCGCCTCCCGCGTCCTGGCCGGGCTCCGGCGGCATACCCTTTAATCATAAGCATCACACAAGTAGGAGAGAAGCAGAAATCCACATTTCTCGGCTGGAAGGCGTGCTGGGCGCCCCTCGCCCGAAAATTGCGGCTTGGCGCTTTTGCAGCAGAATCTAGCCGCGGCCCACTCTACGGGCAGTCCACCGTTTCCACGATGGACGTCCAGCAACCGCGACTGACTAACTCGAAAATTGCGGCGGGAGATTTAAAGATGGCAGACCAGGCCGACAACCAAGAGGTCATGATGGACGAGCGTATAGGAAGCAGTGATGGAATCGGAAGCAGTGGAACGATGAACGGCTCGAGAGAGAGCGGAGCGGAGTTACGTAGTGCAGGCGGAGCGGGTCGAAAGACCCCCCGCGGATTCGCTGCGATGGATCCTCAGGCACAGCGCGCAATCGCTGCGAAAGGCGGTCGCGCCGCCCACCAGAAAGGAACCGCGCACGAATTTACGAGCGAAGAGGCCAGAATCGCGGGAAGAAAAGGTGGTGAAGCATCCCGCGGCGGTCGCCGGTCGAGCGGAGAGAGCGAAAACAATTGACCGACCAGGCCGGACGGAAGCGAACGAGGCGCGGATTTATCCGCGCCTCTTCGTTTTTTCAGGACCCCGTTCTTCCGGTTTTCAGGAGCCGGTTCCTCCGGAAACTATGATCGTGCCTCTGACCGTTTCCTGCCGCCCCCCTTGACGCAGTTCCGCACTCGAAGTCGACGACGGAATCCGAAGGCCCCGGCCCCGTAGTTGCATCCACGTGTTTTCTGGAGAGCAAGCACCTGTTACTCAGCGCCGGCGACAAATGACGGACCCGCGACACCAACCGACTTCCGACGACCTCCGCAAGTCCTCACGCGAAGGGCGTGACGCTGAGAAGCGTCCAACGCTTCGCCTCGCCACCCCGGAGCTCGCGGATGCCCCGCCGAAAAGAAGTGAGCGCGAGGAGCTTCTAGCCACCATCGAGGAGCTTCGACTCGCCGACGAAGAGCTGCGGATCCAGAGCGGGGCGCTCGCCGACAGTCGCGATGCCCTCGATCAGGAGCGCATCAGGTTTCGCGAGCTTTTCGATTTCGCGCCGGACGCGTATCTCATCACCGATCTGTACGGAACGATCCGGGAAGCGAATGTCGCCGCCAGCCGACTGCTCGGAGTGGACCCGAAATCGCTCGTCGGGAAGCCGCTCCCGTCGTTCTTCGAGGATTCGGCGAGGAAGCAATTCCCCCATCAGTTGGATCAGCTCTCCGACCGGAGCCGGCTCGATGACTGGGAGATGTGGGTCCACCCGCGACACGGAGCGAAGACCGCAGTCTCGGCTTCAGTTTCTCGATCTACGAGAAACTATTTGGCGGCCGAGTATCGCTGGATCGTCCACGACATCACCAAGCGGCGGGAGGCAGAGGAAGCGATACGGACGCTGAACCGCGACCTCGAGCTTCGGGTCGCCTCACGCACCACCCAGCTCGCGGCGGCAAATCGGACCAAGGACGAGCTCCTCGTGAGCGAGCGCGAGGCGCGTGAAGAGGCGGAAGGAGCCAACCGCACGAAGTCCGATTTCCTGGCGTTGCTTAGTCATGAGTTTCGAACTCCGCTCCAGGCGATATTCGGGTACACCGAAGTGCTGGAGCGGGAGATTCACGGACCTCTGACCGATGCGCAGCGCGGTGATCTCCATCGAATTCAACAGAGCCAGCAGCACCTGCTTGGATTGATCACCACGATTCTGGATTTCTCCCGCATCGAAAGCGGGAAGGAGATCGAGGCGCAGCTCTATCCGACCGCCATGGACGAGATCCTGCGCAACATGGAGGGATTGATCGGTTCGCAGATGGAGCCGAAAGACCTGAAGTATGAGTATGTATGCGACGACCTGCGCATCGCAGCGTGGGCAGAACCGGCGAAGGTGCAGCAGATCGTGCTGAATCTCCTGGCGAACGCGATAAAGTTCACGCCCTCCGGCGGCAGCATTACGCTCGTGTGCGAATCCGAGCCGGATGCCGTCGCGATTCACGTCATCGACAGCGGCATCGGAATCCCGGCCGACAAGCTGGACGCCGTGTTCGAGCCGTTCGTTCAGATCAGAGAGAAGAACGCTCTGAGCAACGGCACCGGGCTCGGGCTACCAATCAGCCGCAGGCTCGCCGACGCCATGGGCGGCACCCTCACCGCGACGAGCAACCTGGGCAAGGGCTCCACGTTTACCCTTCGGCTCCAGAAAGCGAGAATCTCGCAGCACTCCGTCTGAACCGAAGGCAGCGCCAGGCCTGAATCAAAGAATGGTCAGGACGCTGCCGCGCTGGCGATTGTTCCGACGGGGCCCTGCACGCAGCACTTCTCCAACATGCCGACGATCTCATGCATCGTCGTGAGCCCGCGATCGCGCGCGTAAAACTTCCGGATCTCCTTGTAGCGCTCGTCCTTGGACATCGCCATCCCCGTCTCAGTCACCCATTTCTGTAGCGGACCGGGCCGCGGCCCCCACCATCCGCACTCCTGGAATTTGTTGTTCAGCAGAATCACGATCGGGATCGAGCGCGATTTTCCGGTGAGATGCGCATCCATCATGTCCAGATTCTCGTCGCGTGCGAGAATGCGCAGGTCCATGTTTCTTACCGATTGAGCGAGCTTGGCGATGACCGGGACGATATTCACAGCATCGCCGCACCAGTCCTCACTCAGCACCAGCAGATGCCAGTGTCCGCCGAGTGCGTCGACGCGGGCGGAGAGCTCGATCGGGATGATGACGTGGTGAGTGATCCCAACCCACAGATCGTGGTTCTTGACCGGACGAGCCATGAACTCGTCGAAGGTTTCTCCCTCGCAGTAGCGTGCCTTGGTGATCATGAGATTTGAATCCTACCGGAGCATGTCGACATGGATGATCCCATCTTCCTCGTACGCGGCGGATACGGTCCTGAACCCGAGGCCGAGATAGAAATCCTCGAGCCGGCGTTGCGCGGCGATTTTGATGGGCTGGCCCGGCGCCAGTGATTCGATACGTCGCAAAGCTTCAGCCATAAGAGCCTTCCCGACGCCGGTTCCCCGCACATCAGGTGCTGTGACTACGCGCCCGATTGAACTTTGGTCGTAGCGTACTCCAGGCTCGAAGATTCGCGCGTAAGCCACGAGAGTGCGCCCCGTCGAGCCCTGAACCCAGCCGAGGAGGTGCCAGGCTTTGGGATCGCGCCCGTCAGCGTCGGGATAAGGGCAGTTCTGCTCGACTATGAAAACCGCCTCGCGAAGGCGCACCACGGCGTAGAGATCCTCCACCGTCAGCTCGCTGAAGCGGGACCACTGCCAGAAAAAATCGCCCGAGAGTGACGTGGGAATGCTCGAATCGGACGCGACCCGTGCGCTTGTCTTACTCACTGCCGGTGCCTATTCTCAGCCGTTGAACCGTCCTCATTCGGATAAAAATAACATGCCGAGTACCACGTTTTGCCGTTTGGCCTCCGCTGTTTTGCTCGCCCTATCATGTTCGCCTCCGCCGTCGACCCAGGTGGGAGCAGGACCGATCGCCGTCACCGCCGCATCCGATGTCACGCTCGGCCTCACCCGCGATCCCGCCCTCGCTGCCACCATCGGTGACATCTCGGCGTCCGAGATCCGGGCAACGGACTCGACGCTCGTTTCCTTCGGCACCC
>JADGQU010000207.1 GCA_017881545.1 Gemmatimonadaceae bacterium | reverse complement strand
ACCGTGCGTACTTCCTGATCGACAAGGAGGGGAAAATCCGCTGGTCGCACGTCGAATCCAACAACGGACAGCGTCGAGAGAACTCAGAGATTCTGGCCGCGATAAAACTGTTGAGCTAGCCATTCGTCGGTTAGCACGCGCTGTAAGCGGCTAACCCGTTTTTTGCGAGCGGTAATGGTGACTCGCATACCATGTATTCGTCACTCTCATGACGAACGCAGCTTCACTGGTAGCGAGGGAAGGTCAACCTTCCACGCCTCCCCACGGGTAGAAAATGGGAATGCGGATCATGCCGGCAAATCACAAAACTGCTCGAGGCTTCGTGATCGGCGAACTGCTGCTCGCGCTGCTCCTGCTCGCGGTCGCAGTCTCCTCGTTGGCCGCGCTGATGTATTCTGTCTCGCGACGTCCAGCCGCGGGATTGGACCCCCAATGCGTCGCCAGTGCGGCGGCCGCGGGGAAATGCGTTCCAGCCGTGCCCGAAGGCGGCGGACCCTCCAAGCTTCTGCGGACCGGATGCGCCACGCGCTCGGTCTTCGACCAACGCACTTGCAAGGACACCCTCCTAAGTCCGAGTGTCCGCGACAGCTCCGGCGAGACCGTGCTGAAGCCTCGCACCGATTCAGCGTCGATGGCGATGCTGGCCAAGAAGCAGAAGGCGGAGCGTGCTGTCGCGCGTCCCGACAGAGGCTTCATTCGCTGAGCATAGCGCGCCGTTCACGATCGTTGAACGGCGGATAGCAGAGATGTAAGTTAGGCGGAAAGGCGGAAACGCTCTTCCGCCTTTTTCTTTCCACACCAGCAGTCCCTCCCGCCTGATGAAAATCCTCGTAATCGAAGACGATCCCACCGTCGGACAGTTCGTGAAACGGGGCTTTGAGGAGCAGCGATGGGGCGTGGATCTCGTCGCCAACGGCGATGATGGGGAGGCACGGGCATTGTCGGAGGAGTACGACGTCGTCGTCCTCGACATGCGCCTGCCCGGGAAATCCGGCGCGCAGGTGCTGCACGATCTTCGAGCACGTGGATTCGAGCGTCCGGTGCTCATACTCACCGCCCAGGACGCCGTCGATTCCAAGGTCGAGACCCTCCGTGCCGGCGCGGACGACTATGTCACCAAGCCGTTCGCATTCGAAGAGCTGCTGGCGCGGGTGGAGGCGTTGTCGCGCCGGCCGCGGGCGCGCATCACTCCGGTGCTCAAGGTCGTGGACCTCACGCTCAATCTCGACACGAGAGAGGTGACACGCGGCGGACAAGCGATCGAGCTGACGCCCAAGGAATACACCGTGCTCGAGTATCTGATGCGTCACGCCGGCCGCGTCATGAGCCGGACTCTCATCACCGAATATGCGTGGGGCTATCACTTCGACCCCGGCACCAACATCGTCGATGTGGTGATCAACCATCTGCGCAAGAAAATCGACGCGACGAGCTCGAGAAAGCTCATACACACGATCCGCGGCGTAGGGTACGTGATCCGCGAAGAGAGCACTTCGGGAAAGGGCAGCTAGAGCCGAATGCTTTCAACGCGCGTGAAGCTCACCGGGGCGTTCGTGGCCGGACTCGTCGCGGTTACGATCACTCTGTTCCTCGCTGTCCTCGCGGCCCGCAACAATGCCGTCTATCACGACATCGCCCTGTACGCGGCGGCGCAGGGCGACCTCGCGGCTCGCGTGCTCACCGATGCCGAGCAGGCTGACGGGAAGGTCGTGGCGACGAGCGACAAAACTCTCATCGCCCTTCTCAATCCGAAAGTCGCGGAGCGGCTCCAGGCGGTGCCGGGATACATAGTAGTAGTCGACACGGTCGGACGCGCAGTCTACCGGTCAAACGATGTCTTGCGGCTTCAAGGGAGCGACCTGGCGACGCTCCAGACACAGCTGGCCGATCTGCCAAAGTCGGGTGAAGCGCTGATCTTCACGCTCGACTCGCTCCAGGAGAAAGTGCTGTTCGTCTCGCACTCACTAGCGGGCAACAGGTCGGGCCTCAGCCGAATTGCGTCGGGGGCGATTGCCACGAGGGCGAGCACGGTTCCGCGCGAATACATGCTCGATGCGCTCGTGATCGTGCCGCTCATTATTGGCGCTGGTGGCGTGGGAGCGTTCCTCATTCTCGGACGCACGCAACGACAGCTGAACGAGATCACGACCGAAGTGGCCGCGATCACCGATGGACGCAGCCTGCACCGGCGCCTCGCCCTCAGCGAAGAGACGACCGACTTCGCGGATCTGGTGACGACGCTCAACGCGATGATTTCCCGGCTCGAGACATCGTTCGCGGGATTGCGCCGATTCACGGCTGACGCGAGCCATGAGCTCAAGACTCCGCTCACCGTGCTGAGAGCCGATGTCGAGAGGGCAATGATGGACGCAGCCCACCAGACGGACCGCATGATCGCTCTCGAGGAAGCGCTGCAGGAGGTGCGCAGAATGTCCGATCTGGTCGAAAGTCTGCTGACTCTCGCGCGCGCCGATGAGGGCCGCTTCGATCTGCACCGTGAGCCGGTGGAGCTCGCGCCGCTCGTCCAAGAGGTGTACGAGACAGCGCTCATACTCGGCGAGGGGGCGGGCGTGACCGTGAATCTTCCCTTCACGGCCGACGTCGTGGTCATGGGAGACAGGACGCGCCTGAGGCAGCTCTTTCTCAACCTCGTGACGAACGCGATCAAGTACACGCCCGCCGGAGGGAAGGTGGAGCTGGGCGTGGGCCGCCACCCGGACAACGTCACATTCGCGGTACGGGATACGGGAATCGGAATCTCGGCGGCGGACTTCCCACACATCTTCGAGCGATTCTGGCGCGCGGACAGAGTCCGGTCGCGAATGTCGGAGCGCGGAGGATTCGGGCTCGGGCTCGCGATCAGCCAGTGGATCGCGCAGGCACACGGCGGAACACTTACCGCGTCGTCGCGGCTGGGTCGCGGGAGTCTCTTCACTGTCACGCTGCCGACCGTCGGCGATGTCCAACACACCTGACGTGGGTGACAGTTAACGATTCTGTAACGCGCCGCTTAGGAGTCTTTCACTCACTGCTAACGCGCGCGCTATTTCATCGCGGGTAGAACTTCGAGAGGTTGGGGGAGACACCTTCTCGGAGGGGAAATGCTCGACCGGCTGCTGGAGTCGAAGTCAAAGAAGGAACGCTCCGCCATGGGTACGATTGCGAGCGTCATGACTCACACCGCGCTCATTGTGGCGGCACTCTATGCGACGGCTCAGGCGCGTGTTCAACCGATCGGATCTCCGGAGACGGTTCGCACCGTCTACTTTCCGCCGGCGCAGAATCACGTCGCCACGATGCGGCCGACGACCGCCAGGCCGCAACAGTCGGCGAATAGCCGCAGGCTCATATTTGTCGACCCGCACGTCGACATAAATCTCCCCCGCATTGACATCAACGACGTCGCATCGAGGCCGGGGGATTTCAGCCCCGACCCGATCACCGCCGCCAGGTCGAGCAACGCCGGAGAACATGGGGCTGGCCCAACAGGTACGCCGTTTCGCGCGGATCAAGTCGAGAAGCAGGTCACGGTCGTGCCCGGCAGTCCAACGCCACGGTATCCCGAGTTGCTCAGGAGCTCGGGCGTGGAAGGGCGGGTGATGGCAGAATTCGTCGTCGATGAGCAGGGACTGGCGGTAGTGGAGAGCGTTCGGTTCGTGCGCTCCGACAATGCCCTGTTCGAGGATGCCGTGAGGGTCGCTCTGCGTCGAATGAGATTCGTTCCCGCTGAGGTTGGTGGCAGGAAAGTGAAGCAGCTGGTTCAAATGCCTTTCGTGTTCACGCTCGCTCGTTAGTCAAATGTCCTTCAGGACTATTTCATTGATTCTTAATCTTGCAGGTATTCCGCCGGATTCACCTTCGGAACAGCTTTCATTCACGAACTCCCCACAAGGTGAGGAATGTTTAATCAACTGATCGAGTCAAAGGCTAAGAGGCAGAAGATGGCCGGCGGCACGATGTTCAGCCTGGTGCTGCACACCGTGCTTATCTCGGGAGCGGTGTATGCGACTGCCAAGGCCGGCGTCAAAGACGATAAGGCAAAGGCTGAGAAAATCCAGTTCGTCGAGATGAAGAAGGAGCCCCCGAAGGTTCCGGATAAGCCGCCGCCGCCGAAGGAAGTTGTGGTCAAGCCGCCGCCGCCGAAGGGATTCCAGGTTCTTCGGGCGCCGCTCAGGATCGACATCAAGATTCCCGAGATCGATCTCACCAAGGCGATCACGAACGAGAGCGATTTCAGTGGAAAGGGCGTCAAGGGTGGCACGGGTAGCGGCGTTGTCGGCGGAATCGCCAATACCAACCAGACCTATTTCGAATTCCAGGTCGAGAAGCCTGCCGAGATGCTGGCCGAGAGTCCGAAGCCGAAATACCCCTCGGTTCTGGAAAGCTCAGGTATCGCGGGGGAGGTCCAGGCCCAGTTCGTAGTCAGCAGTGCCGGCAAAGCCGACATGGATTCGTTCAAGGTGTTGAAGTCGACGAATGAGCTGTTCACGCAGGCGGTGAAGAACGTGCTGCCGCGGATGAAATTCAGTCCCGCGATGATCGGCGGGAAAGCCGTCAACCAGCTGGTCCAGCAATCCTTCCAGTTCGCCGTTCCCCGCTAACAAAATCACCGGAGTAAACAATGCAGCTGTCACTACTCGACATTTACAACCAGATGGGCAACTTCGCGAAGGGCATTGTGTATGTCCTCGCCATCATGTCGATCTGGACGCTTTCCGTCGCCATCAAGAAGTGGTGGGATCTTCGCCAGGCGCAGCGTGAGACCCGCAAGTTCGCTCCCGAGTTCTCGCAGTTCCTCGAGGAAGACAATCTGGCGGAAGCCGTCACTCTCGCCGACAAGTACAAGAAGTCACACGTCGCGCGCGTACTGGGTGGAGCCCTCACCGAGATCCGCCCGCTCATTCAGGATGGATCAGTAACGGTCGGCGACATCAATTCGGCTGAGCGCGCGATCGAGCGCGAAATGCTGATGACGATTACCGATCTGAAGCGCGGGTTGGGCATCATGGCAACCGTCGGAGCGACCGCTCCGTTCGTCGGACTGTTGGGAACCACCATGGGAATCGTGAACTCCTTTGCCGCCATGGCCGCGTCGGGCTCAGGTGGTCTCGCCTCGATCTCCTCCGGTGTGTCCGAGGCGCTCATCACGACCGCCTTCGGTCTCGTCGTCGCGATCCCGGCAGTGTGGCTCTTCAACTACTTCCAGATCAAGATCGACAATCTCACGGCCGAGATGACGTACACCTCGAAGGAGATGATCGACTACATGATCAAGAACGTCACCGG
>JADGQU010000206.1 GCA_017881545.1 Gemmatimonadaceae bacterium | reverse complement strand
GGCGTCGCGCCGTTCTTCGCCTCACGCGCGACGGAGCGAAGCTCGTGAAGAGAGCGCCCCGCGTGATTCAGGCGGACCTCATCGAGGGGTTCGCCACCCTGAGTCAGGCCGAGCGGCGGGGGCTGGCAATCGGTCTCGAGAAATGGCTCGATGCATCGGGAATGGCCCGCGTTCCCTCGCGCATGATCTTTGACAAGCCGCTCCTTGCGAAGCGCCGGGCACGTCCGAGGCCGGTTACCGGCAGCAGCGAAGGTAGCTGAGAGCGCAGAGTCCTACGCTGATCCTTCGGGAGGCTTTGGCGGAGCAGCGGGGGCTGTGGGATGTGCGGGCGCCGCGGAATCGCCCCTGGGTTCGACCGGCGCAGCGGCGACAGGCTCGGCCCCGTTCAGTGGAGGCATCGGCGACCGCTGAACGCCACTGTCCACTTTGCGCATCAATTTCACGAAAGCCGTCGAGGCCTCGGGCTCGAATTCGGTTCCCGAACGCTCCTCGATGTAAGTGAGGACGCGTTCACCTTCCCACGCATCGCGGTACGGGCGGCGTGTTCGGAGCGCGTCGTAGACATCGCAGACGTGAACGAGCTTGCTCGCCTTGTGGCAATCGCGGCGATAATGGGCCGTAGGGTATCCGTGACCGTTGATCATGATGTGGTGCTCGTGCGCCACCGCCGCGGCGAGGTCGAGACGACGTCCGCTCTCGATGATCATCTTCGCCCCCATGACCGGATGCTGCTGCATCACGTTGCGCTCCTCGTCGGAGAGCTTGCCCGGCTTGTTGAGGATATCCTGAGGTATGTGCACCTTGCCCAGATCGTGCAGCAGGCCCGCGATGCCGAACGTGCGAATGTCCTGCTGTGCCAGCCCAAGCGATTCCGCCAGCGCCATCACCAGAACCGAGACATTCAGCGAATGTGTCGTGGTGTACTGGTCGAACTCCTTGAGCTCGAGCAGCGGGAGTATCATCTCCTGATCGCCGTGCATCGCCATCGAGAGTGACCGCACCACTGCTTCCGCCTCCGCCAGCGGCAGCTTGCCGCGCTCCTGAACTTCCCGGTGCATCGACTGGATGGATGCTGCCTCCTCGCCGAGCGAATAGGAGATAGTGGCGACGGGCACGGGGGCATCGAGCGTTTCCTGGAGCTCCTTCGTTTCTCCCTTGATGCCCAGCGCGCCGATCTTGATACCTGTCGGGCGGGCGGGTCTGGACTCGGACGTATCGATGAACGCGAGAGTGATGCGGGCCATCATCTCTTCGAGAAAATCCTCGTACTGCTCGCGGGTAACGTTGCGGTCCAGCTCTATTCGCTGAACACCCGCTTGCGCCAGCCGCGTTCCCCATTCCCAGTCGCCGAGCTCGCGAAGCGACGTCTCCTGGTAGATGGTCTCCTCGCCAAGAAACGAAAACCGCGGGTTGGAATCGTGCTGTTGAAGGTCCTGGAGACAGCGGAACGATCTGTCCACGGCGCGCTCTCGCGCCGGATGCCCATCGTTGTACAGAGCCATCGTGGAGACGGCTTGCCCGAAAGAGACCAGAAAGCGGATCGGATCACTCACTCGTCGGTACTCCCCCGGCGCTCGTCAGCCGTCGGCCGTGCGTGACCTTGGCCCGAACCTCGGGGTCTCTGCTCTGCTCGGCGAGCCTGATGACGTTTACCGCCGCGGGATCGCTGCCCCAATTCGCCACAACCATGCTGAGCGCCGCCAGCATTTCCGGTGTGGACTGGCGCAGCTTCGGCCTCCTGGCCCATTGCGTTTCGGTAACGACGAACCCCAGGAGCCAGGCGAGCGTCGCCGGCGTGTGCTGCTGCGCGACGATCCTGATTCCCATCGTGCGGAGCTGGGAGTCGAGCTCGCCGCGGTCGACGCGCTGCTTGATCAAGTTGATTCCGGCGGGCGGACATCTCTCCTGCGCCATCGTGAGGCCGGCAAAAACGACTCTGTCGTCCGGGTCCGAGAGCGCGCTCATGGTGGTCTCGTCCCGCTCCGCCGGGTTGCGGAGCAGGAGTCTCACCGCCTCGCGGCGCACCAGCGCTTCTTCGCTGTCGAGGAAGCGGCGCGCGGAAAAACCGGACGGCAGGGCGGCGAGGCGTCCGAGCAGCCCCAGCAGCTCCCGCTGCACCGCAGGAGTCGACACGGCAATCCGGTCCGCTATTGCCGCACCGGCTTCATCGCCCATGGACTGTATCAAGTCGTAAAACTGGGTGCGGGTCTTTGCGTCTTCGAAGACGGCCGCGGCCGAGAGCAGAGTCGTCGCCGTCTCGATTCCCATTCGTTTCGAGAACCGGGTGATCAGCGGCATGTCCACGCGTGGCATCTCGAGGAGCACATCGAGTATCCGCTCCGATTTGAGGAATTCCCAGACGGGCGTGGCGGCCTCTACTGAGGGCGCGCGCTCGACCAGATCGAGCAAAACCTCGGCGCGACCGGCTTTGACCAGGTCGACCATGGCGGCGCGTATCTGCGGTCCCATGGCGCCGACCTCGATCGCGATCTGAACCAGGCGCTCCGGCTCGACTTCCGTGGGAACCGCGTTGAGGGATGCCTTTTCGGGGGCTGTCCTCAGGCTGGACATGCTTTCGAGCGCCTTGCTGTATGCTTCGGGGTTCGGGTCGCTAAGCGACCAGTCGTCGACGAGACGGCGCATCACGTCGCGAATTGCTGGATCGGCCTTCGGTCGCACGCCGCCGGTCGAAGGATGGTGTGCGAGCTTCGACAACATTCGCAGCATCGAATGGGAAACCGTCTGCCCCTCGGCGGCGGACGCAGCTTTCACGAGATCTACTACCGCCTCGACAGTGATGCCCTGCGAAGCGTCGAGGAGAAATTTCCGTCTCTGGGCTTTGTCGCCCCCCATCTCAAGAAGCCGCGCGAGGGTCGATTCCTTCAGCGAGCCCACCAGACGCGACACGCGCCGCTGCAATCCTGCTGCCTCAGGTCCCTCAGCGGTCTTGAGCTCCTCGCCAATCTGCAGCAGGTACCCGACGATGACCTGATCGTAGGCCTCCTCCCGCTGGTGCTCGTCGATTGCGCGTGCGACAGTGGCAGGCTCGAGAGCCGTGCTCTCGTCCTGTTCCGCGCGGGGCGTCGCTGGATTGGAAGTGTCGGATACGAGCGCGGCGCGCGCGAGCCCGATCCAGAGCTGCGTCGCTCGACCGGCGCCCATCTGATCCGGCCGCGGGGGCTCACCGGACGGGTCGTCCTCGATGAGCTGGAGCCGATCGTAGGTGAGCGGGAAGAATTTTACGTGCGGCCATAAATCGGCGACGCGACTCGTGTCGAGGCCGATAGGCTTGGTGGAGCGAAGCGGATCGACGGAGAGTGCCGCGAGGGCCGACGCCAATTCGTCGCGCCCGATTCCGCGCACGAACTTCGCCGCGCCGATTTGGTGGTTGTGAAGACGCTGTGCCAGCTCCTTGAGCACCGGGTTGAGCGGATCCGTCGCGACGCCTTCGATGATCAACTGTCGCCGCGCCACGCCTATGGACAGCGAGTCCCGGTCACCGACGAACAACGTTCCCAGGCGGTTCGCCACTCCGTCCACCGCTACGTCGAGAAGCGGGTGGTTTTGCGGATAGATCGCGTGTTTGGCCAGCGTGATCGACAGCTCGACGAGGAAGTCGGCGAGCTCGCGCGACAAAGTCGCGACCGCCGTCCGTGGAGCGGCGGCGGGAGGTGAGGCTGGTGGGGATGGTGGAGCTGCCTGTGACGGGTTCGTCATGGGTGAGGCGTTCGCCTACGCCTCAAGTGGACCGGAAGTTGGAAGTTGCCGCAGCAGCATTTCAAATACTCAGGCATGGGGGCGGTCGCCGCAATGTCGAAGTTGCGCGGAGACGAAGCTAATTTGTCGCGATGTCGACTGACACCTACTCGACGCGCTGGCGGGTGCTCGCGTTACTGGGTCTTGCCGAGTTGCTCGGGATGTCGCTCTGGTTCTCGGCCAGCGCGGTCACGCCGCAGCTGCGCCAGATCTGGGGACTGACGACAGCGGAAGGTGCCTGGCTGACCACCATCGTACAGCTCGGGTTTGTTTGCGGCACGGCGTTGGCCGCCGTGCTCAACCTCGCCGACATCATCCCGGCACGCTGGCTCTTCAGCGCCTCCGCGCTATTCGGGGCCGCTGCCAATGCCGCGATCCTGGCGGCGCCCGGCTATCGGACAGCGCTGGTGATGAGATTTTTGACCGGCTTCTTTCTCGCCGGCGTCTATCCGCCCGCGATGAAGATGACGGCGACCTGGTTTCGCGCTCAGCGGGGATTGGCGATCGGCGTGATCGTCGGCGCACTGACGGTCGGAAAAGCCATTCCCTATCTCGTGCGCGCGATTCCGCACGTCGGCGTTCGGCCGGTTGTTCTCACCGCCAGCGCCGGCGCCGTAACCGCCGCCCTGCTCATCGGCGCGTGGTACCGCGAGGGGCCGTTCCCGTTCACCTCCCGTCCATTTTCCTGGACGCACGTCGGAGATGTCGTCCGCGTGCGGGAGTGGAGGCTCGCGACTGCCAGCTATCTCGGGCACATGTTCGAGCTGTATGCGTTCTGGACCTGGATTCCGGCGTTTCTCGCGGCAAGCGTTGCCGCGGCTTCCGGAGGGAGATTCCGCGCGCCGCGATTCATATCGCTCCTGGCGTTCACGACCATCGCGATCGGTGGTCTGGGATCAGTTTGGGGCGGACTGTTCGCGGACAAACGGGGGAGGGAGCGGCTAGTGTCCATCTCCCTCTTCATGAGCGGAAGCTGTTGCTTGCTGAGCGGAGTTCTGTTCGCGGCACCGATCTGGATACTAGGCGCTCTCGCGATGACGTGGGGGTTTTTCGTGATCGCGGACAGCGCCCAATTCAGCACGCTCGTCACCGAATCGGTTCCGGCGCACACAGTTGGAACGGCACTGACGGTTCAGACCTCGCTCGGGTTTCTGCTGACGATGCTGCCGATGCAGCTGGTCCCGCTCATAGCGCAGTGGACGGGGTGGCGCTGGGGCTTTACAATCCTCGCCCTGGGCCCGGTCGCCGGGATCGCCGCGATCCGGAAACTCGCCACGCTTCGCGCGTCGGCAGCAGGCAACGCTAACTTTTCACTGTCAGTCTGATCCCCGCAACTGGAGACCTGCCATGCAAACTCTGAAAGAGTTCAAGGAATTCCTGCTGAAACAGAACGTCGTGGCGCTGGCGATTGCCGTGGTGGTCGGGACGGCTCTCAACACCCTGGTAAAATCGGTGGTCGATGATTTCATCATGCCGATCATCGTCGCAATTGGGCCCGGTGGTGAATGGCAGAAGGCGACGTGGGATGTCGGACCGGTGAAGTTCGGCGT
>JADGQU010000205.1 GCA_017881545.1 Gemmatimonadaceae bacterium | reverse complement strand
CGGTGACTACTTACTGAGATCTGTGCCTCTGAGATCTCGGATCCCGTTCAGTTTGCAGTTGTCGTATCCCGTTCGGTTGCGGTTACTTCACCCCGCGTCTATCAACGAGCCCAGCCTCAATCGACATGCGCAGATCATATGGAATGACGGGCACCGGGATGTCAGCGCTCCGGTTCCAGCCGAGCGACTGGGCGTGGACTCGGATCATCACCTCCTGCGCTTCGGCGGGATCGCCGAAAGGAGTTTTTCTCCAGCGGTAGCTCTCGCGCAGGATCTGCGATGTCATGCGGAGGCTCGCCATCGACGCGTGCGATGTGAGGGTGACCAGCGCGCCGCCCCCTTCGTGCGCGGCGCGGGAGAGCCGCACCGTCTCCGTGCCCTCGGGCTCCAGACCCGCGATGACGACGAGCGAGAATCCTCCGCAGCGGAGAAGCTCCTCCGCTCCACGTAGTCCGTGCTTTCGATTGCGCGGGCGTACGAGGATTGGGCCCTCTTCCCAGAATGGGCCGGCGACGGTGCCGAGCCCATCGATCCAGACTGCTCTCTCGCCCTGGGCAACGGTGGTGTGACACGCAGCTCTGAGAACCGCTGTCGCTCCGCCCTGCGGCATCCAGACGGTGAGCCGTCCACGAGGGAGACCGCGCCCGGGAAGAATTGCATCGAGTACATCGATGCCCGTCGCCACCGGCTCCGCGGTCCGGTGAGTGACCGGTGTCGCATCCGGAAATCGATGCTCGATGAGGGCGCGGATGGCGGCGTTGCGGTCAGACATGGCTTTGCAGGATAGCCCGAACATATACCGAAAGCAAGAAAGGGACCGCGCTGTGGCCGCGGCAAATTCTCATGGCGGTGTAAGAAAGATCGCGACCATCCGGGCCTGGATTATGAACTACCGAATCCAACCTCCCGCCCGCCAACCAAAAACTCCTCAGTAGAGCTGATGCAATACGTTTTTCATAAATCGTCGTCTATCTCCATGCTCACTTCGTTCACTCTCATAGCTTCCCTCGCCTGCGCCGCCGGTAAGGACGCTCGGCCCTCCCCCGGTGCCGAGGAGCTTCCGCCAGCCGGTCCGCCGCCGGCGGTTGTGGCGCGCCAGGGTGTCGCCGGTGCCGCCTCATCCACGCCATCAACTCCAAAGACCGCTTCGAGCACGGCATCAAGCGCCGCCAACGATTCGGCTGCCAAGGACCCGCCGATCACTGTCCCTTCAGTAAAGGGCCGCACCCAGAAGGACAGCCTCGCACTCGTGAAAGCCGTCAGGGCGGGACTTGAGAACACTGCCTGGCCGGTGAAGACAGCACCTCCGCTTCCGGGATCCATTCTCCCCGCGCGCCGGATCATCGCTTTCTACGGGAATCCGCTCTCGAAGAGGATGGGAATCCTCGGAGAGCTGCCGCCCGAACAGATGTTGGCGCGCCTCGACAAAGAAGTCGCCGAGTGGCAGAAGGCAGATCCATCTACTCCGGTTCAGCCCGCGCTGCATCTCATCGCGGTGGTGGCGCAGGGGGCGCCTGGGCGTGATGGGAAATACCGTCTCCGCATGGCGGACACTCTCGTCGAGAAGGTCGCATCGTGGGCAGCCACGCGAAACGCCCTGGTCTTCCTCGATGTGCAGGTAGCTCACAGCACGGTGCAGGAAGAGTTGCCGCGCCTCATTCCGTTTCTGAAGCGACCAAACGTGATGCTTGGAATCGATCCGGAGTTTTCGATGAAGCCGAGGATGGATCGAAAACTAAAAGCCATGGTAACCGACAAGCCGGGCGCGCGGATTGGCACCATGAGCTCCGACGACGTGAATTACGCTATTGGCCTGCTGTCGGACATTGTGAAGCAGAACAATCTTCCTCCCAAGGTTCTGATCGTTCACCGCTTCACGCACGACATGCTCACCGGAGCACCAAAGATCAGGCTTGACCCGCGCGTTCAGGTGGTGATCGACATGGACGGTTGGGGTCCGCCCTGGCTCAAATACGATTCGTATCGCGCGTACGTCGAGTCTCAGCCGGTGCAGTTCACCGGATTCAAGCTGTTCTATCATAACGATACGAAGCTGGGTGATCCCATTCTCACGCCGGCAGAAGTGCTGCTGCTGAATCCGAAGCCGCACTACATCCAGTACCAATAGAAGCAGCGAGCCTCGCTGGGCGAAGGGTAGCGTCATATTATTGGGCGGCCGTTATGCATGTGACGGCCGCTCTTTCTTTTACGGTACTGCGGGGGAGGTTTGATGACGACGAGACGGGAATTCCTGTCGAGCGTGGCGGTGGCGGGATTGGCGGCGCAGCCGGTGTTTCGCGAGCAGGCAATGAGATCTCTTTTCCGCGCGAACGCGATCGCCGGTGACCGTTCCCCTCAAGCCGTGGCTGACGACGAGTCCTATTGGGCGGAGATTCAGCGCGCCTTCGACTCCGACCGCACGATGATCAATCTCAACAACGGCGGCTGCAGCCCGACGCCGAGCCATGTGCTCGAGGCGATGATCAGGGACCTAAGATTCTCCAATGAGCTGCCAGTGGAGCACATGTGGCGGGTGCTCGAGCCGCGGGTGGAGAGTGTCCGGCGCGATCTCGCGAGCGAGTTCGGCTGCGATCCGGAGGAGATGGCGATCACTCGCAACGCTTCGGAAGCGAATGAGATCATGATCTTCGGGCTCGATCTCAAGCGTGGCGACGAAGTGGTGGTCAGCAATCAGAACTATGGACGCATGATTACGTCGTGGCAGCAGCGAGAGCGGCGCGACGGTATCGTCCTAAAGCAGGTTTCATTCAAGGTTCCGCCGCCGTCGGACAGTTATCTCGTCGAGCAGTTCAGAGCTGCGATCACGCCGCGGACGAAGGTCATCGAGGTCACGCACATCACCAACCTGACCGGCCAGATAATGCCCGTGCGCAGGATCGTGGAGATGGCGCGACCGCTCGGGATCGAAGTGTTCGTCGACGGCGCTCACGCGTTCGCGCATTTTCCCTTCAAGCGCGACGATCTCCAGTGCGACTATTACGGAACCAGCTTGCACAAGTGGCTGCTCGCGCCGGTGGGCACCGGATTTCTGTACGTGCGGAAGGACAAGCAGAAGAATCTCTGGCCGCTCATGGCCGCGGCCGCGACCCAGGACAACGACATCCGTAAGTACGAGGAGATCGGCACTCACCCCGCTGCCAACCACAACGCGATTTCCGCGGCGATGGCGTTCCACCGCGGAATCGGCGAGGACAGAAAGATCGCGCGGCTCCGCTTTCTGCGTGACCGGTGGGCGAAGCGCGTCGTGGCGGAAAGCTCCCGGGTCTCGGTTCTCACTCCGCTCGACAACCGGCAATCAGGGGCGATCGCTCTCTTCCAGGTCGAGGGGATCGACAACGTCAAGCTTGGCGCCTGGCTCCTCAATCAACACAGGATTGTGAACACGCCGATCGTGCATCCCGAGTTCAAAGGAATACGAATCACCCCCAACGTCTACACGACGCTCGACGAGATCGATCTCTTTGCCGACAAAGTGCTGGAGGCGGCCAGAAAGGGGATACCGGCGTGATGAATTCGACGTTTCTGCGCACTGCCGGCTTGCTGGTCATCTCGAACACCTTCATGACGTTTGCGTGGTACGCGCATCTCAAAAACCTGAGCGACAGGAAGTGGTACATCGCGGCAGTCCTGAGCTGGGGGATCGCGTTCTTCGAGTACATGTTCATGGTTCCGGCGAATCGGATCGGGTCGACGGAAATGTCGCTTGCCCAGCTGAAGATCCTGCAGGAAGTCATCACGCTCCTGGTGTTCGTTCCATTCGTCTTGCTGTACATGAAGCAGCCGCTGCGTCTCGACTTTCTCTGGGCGGCGCTCTGCATCCTCGGCGCCGTGTTCTTCATGTTTCGGTCGCACGGAGTATCCTGAGCGCCCGACTATCAACTCTCATTCGTGAGCTGACAACGTGATTCTCTTCATTGCTATTGGCCTCGCCGCCGGAGTACTCGCCGGGATGTTTGGAATCGGCGGTGGGATCGTGATCGGGCCGGCGCTCATCCTTCTCGCGAAGTTTCAGCCACAGACGGCGACCGGCACATCGCTGGGCGCGTTGCTGCTTCCGGTCGGCGCGCTCGGCGCGTGGGAGTACTACCGCCGCGGGCATCTCAACATCGCGGCGTCTCTCTGGATAGCGCTCGGTCTTCTTTTCGGGGCGTGGGTTGGTGCGAGGCTCGCGCAGAATCTCTCGGGCCCGCAGCTCCAGAAGGCGTTCGCGATCTTCCTGGTCATCATAGCGATCAGGGTCTGGGTGAAGGCCTAGACCGAAACCTTACCACCTTCGAACGCGTACCCCGCTCATGTACCTGACACTTTTCAATATCGGTGGATATGTGGTGCTGCCGTGGGCGCTCATGATTTTTCTGCCCACATGGCGCGGAACGCGCTGGCTCGCGCGCAGCGGGATCGTGCCGGCGCTCGTGGCCGTGCTCTACGTGATCGGCGTCGGCTCGCTGATCAGCCAGAACGGCTTCGGGTTCATTCGGGAATTCGGGACCGCCGATGGAGTCGCGAGACTGATGGCTCAGCGGGATATCGCTCTCGTCGCCTGGATTCATTTCCTGGCCTTCGATCAGCTGGTAGGGATCTTCATCTACCGCGACAACATGCGCCACCGCTACGTCCCGATTCCGGTCCAATCGCTGATCCTCTTCCTCACGTTCATGCTGGGGCCGCTTGGATTTCTGTCGTACTATCTGATCCGCTGGGCACGAGCAGGCTCGCCCAGTGGAAAGAGCGAAGCGCTTCACACGTGACCGCAGCACGTGAGAGTGGGACGCGGCTCGCTCCCGCAACGGTCGGGGAAATGTTGCGCCTTGGATGGCGCCGGCTGATGGAAAACCGCGCCCTCACGGCGTTGGGGACAATTGGAATCTTCCTCGGCCTCTTCTGCCTGATGGTGATGGCGCTGCGACACGGAGTGCCGATACCACCGGAAGGAGATCTTCAGAAACCCGCGAGCTTCAATCTCGCGGTCGGGATTTATCTGCTGACGCTGGCGCTATTGCTGCCGTCCGCTGGCTTCTCCGAGCGCGGCCGCAGGCGATGGGTGCGCTGGAGCATCGTGGTGTTCGGCTACGCTTACATCATCGAGACCGTACAGACATTCCGGGGACTCGATCCGCGCTTCTCGCACGTCGCCGGGCCCATCGATCGGACCCTGGGCCTCGTGTTCTTTTTCACTGCGCTGAACACCCTCGTGTTGTTCGTCATCATGGCGGCGAGATTTTTCCGCCGCAATCGCCCGGACCGTGATTCCCCGGTCGTGCTGGCGATCAAGTACGGGGCCCTGACGTCGCT
>JADGQU010000204.1 GCA_017881545.1 Gemmatimonadaceae bacterium | reverse complement strand
CTCATTGGCCCAGTGCGAATGAGGTCAAATAAGATCGGTTCTCTCAAGGCCTTTGTGCGGTCGAGTCCCTTATGGTGCAGATGTGATTGACTGTGTTCTGGCGCGGTTGGCACAAAATTCGGCACACGGTATCGCCACACGCGGTTGCTCGGTTTCGGCACAACACATCACAGTTCGGTACTAGCGCCGTGTGGCTCCCGCGCGGACCTTTTTGCTAACCCGCACCGGTCAGCCACCGCGTTTGAACAGGTAATCCAGGGTTCTCAGTGCGGATTTCGCCGCGGCGAGGGCGGGCCGTCCCGGGCCCTCTGGATTGCCGCAAGCGCGCCCTCCGCCTCGGCCATTCGTGGATCCAGCCGCAGCGCCGCACGGAACTCCGCTTCCGCCAAATCGAGCTGGCGCCGCTGCGCGAAGAACACGCCGAGCACGAGGTGATTGCCCGGCCGCTCGGCGTTGTAGCGCTGGCTCGAAACGAACTCCGCGGCCGCGGCATCGAACGCGCGCCGCTGATCGGCGCTCTTCAGTGAATCGGCAATCGGCGCCAGCAGCCAGGCCGCGCCCTGGCGCACGGCGCGGGTGCTATCGGCGAGCATCGGCACGCCGAGTGTGAGCCGCTGCGGGGCGCCGAAGCTCTCCGCGATCTGCAGCGCCGCGAGGCGAACGAGTGGCCGGCTATCGTGCGCCCACGCGCGTGCCGCCTGGAGCGTGATCGAACCCGGGTGCTCGCCGAGTCGGCCGAGTGCGGAGGCGCGCACGAACCATGGCTCAGTGGAGTCGTTGGCCACACGCGCCAGTGAGTCGTTCGCGCTGGAGTCGTGCCGGTCGTCGGCCGCGAACGCGCCGGCGAAGCGCTGAAACCCCGGCAGCGGAGTCGGATACCAGACGCGGATCTGCGTGGCGGCCCAGCGTGCGTCGCGATCCGCGTGGCACGCGTTGCAGGCGTTCGGGACACCGAGGGCCACCGTGAGATCCGGCCGCGGGATGCGCATGCTGTGATCCTGACGCGGGTCGACCTGCATGTACGTGGTCGCCGGCATGTGGCAGGATGCGCACGTCGCGCCGGGACCGGCGGCGAGGTGATGATGGTGCGCGGTCGTGTCATACTTCGCCGCGAGGTGGCACTGTGTGCAGACCCGATTGCCGGGGAGGCGCAATTTTGCTGAATGCGGATCGTGACAATCGGAGCAGGTCACTCCGAACGCGTACATCTTGCTCTGCAGAAACGAGCCGTAGTTGTAGACCTCGTTCTTCTGCTGACCGTCCGGATGGTACAGGTCGGAGATGATGAGCGGGATGTAGTAGTCGAACAAGTGCGCGCCTGCCGTGTAGCCATCGGCGATGTGCACGCGGCGGGCGTGGCACTGGGCACACGTCTCGATCTCGTGATCGGTGCGGCGCGGCGCGCTGCGATAGGGAATTCCCGACGTCGAATCGGTGGTCCAATGCACGCCGCGACGCTCGGTGAGCCGCGCTTCGAGTCCATCGTCGTGCCAGAAGATGGGGCGCAACCAGGCGGGATAGCGCCCCCACCGTGCGTGCCGCGAGCCAGGGCCATGACACGCTTCGCACGCCACGTTGATTTCGGCGAACGACGTGCGAAACTGATTGGTGCGCTCGTCGTAGCCCTTTCGGAAGGCCGTCGAATGACAGTCGCCGCAATTGGAATTCCAGTTGTACTGACTCCCCGTCCAGTGGAGCTCGTCCTGTGGTCCGGCGCCGTGGCCAGGCGTGAGCGAGAACCAGCGTTGCCCGCCCTGAACTGCGGGGCGGGCGTCCCAAGCGACGGTGAGCGCCTGCACACGGCCACCGGTGAGCTCCACGAGATACTGCTGGAGCGGATAGACGCCGAACGTCCAGCGGATCTCGTAATCGTGCAGCGCTCCGTCTTCGCCGTCGGTGTTCACGTAGTAGTGATCGCCGCGGCGGAAGAACGTCGACGTGACGGCGCCGCTCGTGAAGTGCGCGGCGTCGAACCGGCCGAGCACGGCGCCCTGCTTGGCGTCCTGCATGGCGACGGCGTGCTGCGACGATTTCCAGGACGCGTCCTCGGCGGCGTGGCACGAGGCGCACGCCGCGGCGCCGACGAACTCGGCGCGCGGCGCGCCAGCGGGCTTAGTTGACTGTTGCCAATGCCGCCCGAGGACGAAGGCCGCGAATGCGATCGCGATCAGGACGACAGCGGCCGACGTGGCGACCAGGGCGCGCGTGTTCGATGGCATTCCTAGCAAGTAACGTGAATCTGTCGCTCGTAACCAGTGTAGCGCTTCATAAGGCGACACGGCGACACAAACGATAAGCGGTCACACGCTACCCGACGCGTCTGGCGGAATTCGCCACAGCGCCGCAACTTCGCGAATCGATCCGTGCCGTGCGCATCACGCCTAACGGACGTTCCCGCCCCTTCAACTCTTTCTTGCGAGCCGCCCGTGCCCACATTCGCCGCATATCGTTTTCGCGCGTTCGCCATCGGCCTACTGGTGGCCGCCGCACCAGTCGCTTTGCCCGCGCAGGTGACGACGCTGCCGAGCGAGACGCCGGCGAAGATCGTGCCGACGAACGATGGGTTCGACCATACGCGGCGCGACGTCATGATCCCCATGCGCGACGGCGTGAAGCTCCACACCGTCATCCTCGTGCCGAAGGGCGCGAGCCGAGCGCCCATCCTGCTCACGCGTACGCCGTACGATGCGACCGCGCTGACGACCTACGCCCACAGCGCGCACCTCGGGCCAAACCTCAACGGCTACGACAACGCGCTCGACGTCATTCTCAGCGGCAGCTACATCCGCGTCGTGCAGGACGTGCGCGGCAAGTATGGCTCGGAGGGCGACTATGTGATGAATCGCCCGCTGCACGGCCCGCAGAACCCGACGTCCGTCGACCACGCAACCGACACCTACGACACCATCGACTGGCTCGTGAAGAACATCCCCGAGTCGAACGCCAAGGTCGGCATCCTCGGCATCTCGTACGACGGGTTTCTGCCGCTGATGGCGCTCGTGAACCCGCACCCCGCGCTCAAGGTGAGCGTGCCGATGAATCCGATGGTTGACGGCTGGATGGGCGACGACTGGTTTCACAACGGCGCATTCCGCCAGCAGAACATGCCGTACATCTACGAGCAAGCCGGGACGCGCGACAATTCGGCAAAGTGGTGGAGCACGCACTACGACGACTACGACATGTTTCTGCAGGCGGGCTCGGCGGGCGAGCTTGGGCGGCGGCGCGGGCTCGAGCAGGTCGGCTTCTGGCGCAAAGTGCTCGCGCACCCCGCATACGACGCATTCTGGCAGGACCAGGCGATGGACAAGGTGCTCGCGGCGCAGCCACTCAAGGTGCCACTGATGCTCGTCCACAGCCTCTGGGACCAGGAGGACATCTACGGCGACATCGCTGTCTACAAGGCGCTCGAGCCGAAGGATACGAACAACGACAAGGTCTTCCTCGTCCTCGGCCCGTGGCATCACGGCCAGGAGATCGAGGACGGATCATCGCTAGGCGCGCTCAGGTTCGAGAGCAACACGTCACTCACCTTCCAGCGCGAGGTGCTGCGCCCATTCCTCGATCACTACCTGAAAGACGACGCGCCGAAGTCCAACGTCGCGCCGGTGACCGCTTTCGAGACCGGAACGAACACGTGGCGCCGGCTGACGGCGTGGCCAGCCGGGTGCGCAAGCGGGTGCACCGTGCGCGCGACACCGCTTTATCTGCAGCCCCGCCTCGGGCTGGCCTTCGCGGCCCCTGGCGCCGGCGGTCCCGCGTACGACGAGTACGTCTCCGATCCGGCGAAGCCCGTACCGTTCCGCGCGCGCCCCACGCGCCCCATCGGCTACGACAGCGGCCTGACGTGGCCCGAGTGGCTCGTCGACGACCAGCGTGAAGCGTCGGGACGCCCCGACGTCCTCGCTTTCACGTCGGACGCGCTCACGGAGCCGGTCAAGATCAGCGGCCAGGCCATCGCCAACCTCGTTGCGTCGACCGACGGCACCGACGCCGACTGGGTCGTGAAGCTGATTGACGTTTACCCCGACGAGGTCGCCGCGCAGCCCGCGATGGGCGGCTATCAGCTCATGGTTGCCGCCGACATCTTCCGCGGCCGCTATCGCGAGAGCTTTGAGACGCCGAAGGCGATCGAGGCGAACAAAGCGCTGCCGTATCGCTTCGCGCTGCCAACGGCGAACCACGTGTTCCTGCCGGGTCACCGCATCATGGTCCAGGTGCAATCGTCGTGGTTCCCGCTCTACGACCGAAATCCGCAGTCGTTCGTGCCAAACATCTTCTGGGCGAAGCCCGCAGACTATCGGAAGGCAGTCCAACGGATCTATCACGCTCCGGGGCAGGCGAGCTACGTCGAGCTGCCGATGGTCGTTGCGCGGTGAGGCCGCGCGCGGCGCCCGGAACCGAGCTTCAGTCATTTCTGCTCGGGTAGAAGGAACTCCAATCTGGGCGCTCCTGCGGAGATTAGCCGGCGCCCAGTCGACCCTCTATTCCGTCGTTTTGCCGTCGAAGTGTTCGTCGTCCTTCTCCGCGTCGGCGCGGGTATGGTGGACAACGCCGTCCCGATGATTCGGCGGCGCATAGAGCGTATAGAGCTTCAGTGGAACACTGCCGGTATTGATGATGTTGTGATTTGCCCCGGCCGGGACGAGCACGGCGAAGCCCGCGCGGATCGGCGTCCGAACGCCATTGAGAACCGCCTCACCGGTCCCCTCCTCCACGCGAAAGAACTGGTCGAGCTTGTGGACTTCCGCCCCGATCTCTTCCTTGGGCTTCAACGCCATGACGACGAGCTGGCAGTGCTTTGCCGTGTAAAGCACCCGGCGAAACTCGTCATTCTTGACGGCGAGCCCCTCGATGTCTTGCACAAAGCCTTTCATAACAACTCCTGTTTCGTTGCCTATGCCCCGGGGCGGGCTCGAACTCATGATTGGCATCGCATTGATTTACAAAGTCGTCGTCAGGTGCGCCGTGTAATCTCATGCGATCATAACGCGCAATCCCGTCGCTCGGGGAGCGACCTTTGGAACCCCACTTCTGGAACCCCTCTTCGCGCGACGACTCACGGGGTGACAGTATGACCCGCGCGGGCATTCAGAGAAATGTGAATACCGCCCAAAGACGCCATTCCATATACACATGCCTGCTCGAGCGAGGACGAACAACGCCCGCGTCGTGGCATTGCACCACTAAAGGGACCTCGCTAGAGATTCTGTGACAACCGTTTGGCTTTGGGGCCACCTTTGGGTGGACTCTTGAGTGGGTCATGACGTAGATCGCCTGCTCGTCTCTTCTCGCCTTTCTGGCGACACGCCGCCCTGGTTG
>JADGQU010000203.1 GCA_017881545.1 Gemmatimonadaceae bacterium | reverse complement strand
ACGGTGAGGATCCGGTGCTCATTCTCGCGAGCGCCGTGGTGGTTGACATGGTGTGTCACAGCGACGGAAAGCGTCGCTAGTCATGACCCAGAATTTTCCGTACGCGACCCACCTCGACATCCGCTATCCGGCACTCGAGGTCGTCGACGTTCCCGCTCTCGTCCAGGCAGTGCGCGACCAGTGGTACAATCAGACGCTTTGCAAAGTCAACGATTCGGTCGTGCGGCTCGGTGTGATGCAGGGCGAGTATCACTGGCACAAGCACGACGACCTCGAGGAGTTCTTCTACGTCGTCGAGGGAAGGTTTCTGATCGACCTGGAGGACCGCACCGTGGAGTTGGACGAGCGGCAGGGATTCGTCATTCCCAAAGGAGTCGTCCACCGCACGCGCGCGCCGGAGCGGGCGGTCATCCTAATGGTCGAAGGTGCGGGGATAGTTCCGACGGGAGACTAGAGATGCTATCGGGCACCCAGCTGAAAATCGTGCTCGAGAACCATGTTGGCGGGAAAGGCCAGCTTTTCCTGAACGGGACTCTTCCCGGCCATGTCGACCTTCACCGTGATTTGCGCGCTTCGCGTGAATCCGCACATCGTGTAGGATCCATCGCTATTGGAGTCGGTCTCGACGGTCCGCTGCTGGTTGGTCGAAACCAGGCGGCCATTCTGCTCCACCCAAAGGACCTGCCATGTCGCCCAGACGTGAGCCCGCGGTATCGGCTTCCCCGCGGCATCCCTCACATAGCCGGCCATGAATCCCTGCGCTTCAGTGCGGGTTTCATTCTGGCCACATATGCTTTTGCGCAGTGATACAAAAGATGGAATAATCACCGACGCCTGGCCGCGCGCTCCAGCCGGCATCGAAATGGTTTGCACGCGCTCCGCGATTTGGAAGAGTCGAAGCCGCGGATGCTCGAACACGATGGTGTCGTTTAGCGCTCCGTCGATCAACAGCTCATAGCTTCCGCCGGAACTGGTGAGCGTCTTGAATCGACCACCGCTCGTCGAGACCTGAACGCCGCGCAACGGCCGGCCAGTCGTGCTGTCGTACACGATTCCCGTGAGCAACGACTGATTTGCGCCTCGCGGGGAATCGGCAGCCGGTGCTCCCGCAGCGGCCGGTGCTCCCGCGACCGCCGGCGCTCCCGAGGGCGAAGGCGCCGCGGCATCTCCCGTTGAAACAGCCGCTGTCCCAGCTGGACGCGCGGCTCCTCCGACTTCCTGATATCCGATCAGAGTGTCGCTCGAGATAGTGGGCGCGCCGGCGTTGGTCGAATTCACGCGCGTGATGCGCGGCATCCTTATGTACCAGCGCGGCACGATCCACTGACCGCCCGCAAGCTGCTGAAATTCGACGCGCCCTGTGGTTCTCGCGATCCGTAACGGGACCGGAAGATTCACGTAGTCGAAGCTGAGTGAGCGAAGTGCGTTCCCCTTGGGATCGAGCCAGAGAACGCCCGTGAGCTCAGGCTGCCCGGCGATCCTTGCGGGTTTGAATTCGAGGCCGGTCAATCCGGACTCCGGCCCGTATCCGCGAATCGCGGCGTAGCAATGCGACTTCACGAACTGATCCGACAGGATCGTCGCGGCATCGGGAGCGCGGTAAACGTCGTTGTTGGAGGCTACACCGCGCCTGGCCGAGTCGAGCTGATCCCACGAGATGCCCGTTGCCGGCCGTCGCGTAATTCGAGTGCGCTGCTCGGCGCGCTCGGAAACAATGGAGAGGTTTCGATCGAGCACGCGCTCGTACAGATCGACGTCGAGAGGCACGAGGCCCTGCGCCTCGGTCATGGCGTTGGCGGTCAGCGCCTTCTTCAACTCAACCCACAGGTCGCCCGCCGGAGTTCCCGGACCGGTGAGCTCCTGGCAGGCCGTCTCGCTGCGCGGCATGATCGGCGCCGGAGTTCGCGTCGGCGCCATTCCCACCCGAACGTACACCGCCTTATCGCCGAGGTGGAGCTGAACCGAGGTCCATGTATCGTATCCGACCTTGTCGGCACGCACGCGATACGGGCCGCGCGCCGGGGCGCGAAGGTCGGTTCGTCCTTTCTGGTCGCTGAAGCCCCCACCGAGCGGGGTAACCGCAGCCGAATCGAGGAGTGCGACGTTGGCACCCACAATGGGTTTACCCGTGGCTGCTTCGACGACTTCGACGCGCACGTCCTGTGCGCCCGCCCGAGCGCCGGCTGCCAGAATTGTCGCGGCTAGAACGATTGACCGTAGTTGCATTTGGTCCGGCGATTGGAAGGCACGATGGTAGATAGGCCCCAGCGAGGCTGGGCCCACTCTGAAGGACGCACCAGTCGTCGTGGGGTTTTGCATTCCCCCCAGGACTTGGGGCTAGCTCGCAGCCCCGAGCTGGCCCGCCGGCAGCCCGCAGCAGGTCGCCTTCAGTTGGAGCTCTTCTGGATTCCAATCAGTTCGGAACGCGGGCCGGGATCTTTTATCACCAAAACGAGTGACGGCTCGAGCGTGGGCCTCGTCAATTCGGGGGACAAACATGTCCCCAGAATCGAGGGGAGGGGGAAGTTGTCGTCAAAAGCCGTCTGGTCAGTCGCGCTGCTCACGCTCGCGGCATGCGCCGAGAGCAAGTCCGCCTACGTAGTAGGAGCAGCCGGGCCCTGGAAGCAGGGTTACGGGCTTCAGAACCTCCAGGGCATCGAGCTGGCCGCCGAAGAGATCAATAAAGCCGGCGGCATCAATGGTCACGCGTTCAGGGTGATCTCGCGCGATGACGAAGGCGACGGCCCCACTGCCGCCAGGATCGCGCAGGACTTCGTAACTACCCACGCCGTCTCGGCCGTCATCGGTCACGTCAATTCGTCCGGAATGCTGTCGGCAGCCCCCATTTATGATGGGCAGCTGGCCGCGGTTGCAACGAGCGCTACTTCGCCTGACCTCACCGGCATCTCCAGCTGGGTGTTCCGCATCATCTCCAGCGATTCCCTCAACGGAATCGCGCTCGCGAACTTCGCGACGAAGTTCGGGGTGCGCGCTCCAGCAACCGTCGCCGTTCTCTACGAAAACAATACCTACGGCCGCGGATTGGCCGATTCTTTCCGCCGCTCATTTCATGGCGAGATCCTGAGTCTCGATCCGATCAACGCCGACATGCCGACGGCGGAGCCTTACGTAGCGTATCTCAAGACGCGGAAGCCGAGGATCGTGTTCGTGGCAGGGCGAGTCGCGTCGGGACTGAAGATTCTTCAGGAAGCACGGCGCCAGGGATTCAACGCGATCTTCGTTGGCGGCGACGGCTGGCAGGGTATCCTCGCCGATACAGTGATCTCCGAAGGATCCTACATCGGGATGTCGTTCACGGCGGAAGATCCGTCGCCGGCTGCGCGCGCTTTCGTTGCCGCGTTCAGAAAGAAATTCAATACCGATCCTGATGCGCACGCGGCGCTCGCGTACGACGCGACCCGACTCGTCGCGCAGGCGCTCCGGGTGAAGGGTCCGGATCGCAAAGCAATTCGCGACTATCTCCATTCGCTCAATAGTGAGAGCGCGTATCCCGGATTGACCGGGCCGGCGTACTTCGAGGACAACGGAGATCCCGTCGGTATACGCTTCCGTGTGCTCCGCGCGCACAATGGACTGCTGACGCTCGCGGAGGCCAACAAATGAGGCTGCCCTTCAGGTTCCAGACGATTCGCCAGGTCCTGACCGTCGGCTTCGCATTCCTCATCCTGTTATTGCTGGGAGCCGGCGCGGTGGGCTGGGTGTCGATGGCACAGATGGCAGATCGCGTCACCGAGACACTCGCCGCCGCGCAGCAGGACGCCAAGCAGGCATCTGACTTCTCCAACGTCGTCACGCAGGAAATACAGGCCGCGAACACGTACCTCAGCGACCAGGACGCCAAGTCCGACGCCGACTTCCGCCGCCTCGGCTGGGAAGCGCACCGGCTGCACCGGAATTTCAGTTCCCGGCGCGACGTGCTCGCCGATCAGATCGCCCGCACCGTGGCGATCGACACCACGCTGGCGCGGGTGGAATCGTCCTTTGCACTGTCGCACAGATTGACCGACCTCGGGCGTCTCGACGAGGCGCACGCGGAGGCGCAAAGAGCGCGCAAGATGGTGCCTGGGTTGCTCGAGCAGTTGACCGGTCTCGAGCATTCGCGCGCACAACAGCTGTCGTGGATGTCGGCTGATCTCCGCGGTCAGGCGACCGCGCGCTCCCGTATTCTGGTGTCAGTAATCATTGTCGCGACGCTTCTAGCCATCATGATCGTCATCCGCACCGGTCGTGCGGTTGGCCGGCCTCTGCGTGCGCTCGTCAGGCACGCGGTTCAGCTGAGCCATGGCGATCTTCAGCAGCGCACCGAAGGCGAGATGCCCGGCGAGTTCCGCACTCTGGCCGACGCGATGAACCACGCCACGATCGCGCTGTCACGCATCGCCTCGGGCGCGGCCAAGACCGCCGACGAAGTGGCGCTCTCCGCCAGCGACCTCCTGTCCGCGTCGAAGCAGATTTCGGCGTCAGCCGGTGAAGTCGCGGACGCCGTGGAAGAAGTCTCACACGGCGCTGAGTCGCAGGTGGCACAGCTCCGCCAGGTGAACGAGGCGCTCGACGGAATCCGCACTCGCGGCGACAATCTCGTTGGTGGCGCGCAGGAAGTGCACGCACTCGCGAGCGCGATCGAAGCGGAAGCAGAAGCGAAGCGAATCGACATAGACCGCACGCTCAAGATTCTGTTCGACGTGCGCACGATCGTCGAGCAGGCTGCGGCACAGGTGCGCGAGCTGAACACCAGCGCGAGCGAGATCAACAAGTTCGTCGTCTCGGTCAGCCGGATCGCCGAGCAGACCAACCTTCTCTCACTCAACGCGGCGATCGAAGCAGCGCGAGCCGGTGAGGCAGGTCGCGGCTTCGCGGTCGTCGCCGGAGAAGTGAGAAAGCTGGCCGATCAGACCCAGGCCGCCGCCGATGACGTGGTGAAGATGACCGAGAGCGTGACGACCCGTGTCCTCGCGACCTCGAAGGCGATGGAGCAGGGTGTGATCCAGGTGGGCGAGATCGAGCGAGTGAGCCGCGAGCTGGATAGCGCGCTCTCGACGATTCTCGGCGCCGCCGAGAGAACGCGAGCCGCCGCGGCGACGGTGACGACTGCCGCGACGGAAAACGCGCGGGCGGTCGATTCTGCCGCCACGAATCTCGGACTAGTCGCGCGCACGGCCGAGAGCCACGCGACGTCGGCGATGCAGGTGAGCGCGTCGACCGAGGAGCAGAGCGCGGCGTGCGAGCAGATGAGCATGGCATCCACGCAGCTGTTCCATGGAAGCCACGCGTTGAGGGATCTGGTTGGAGAGCTCAAGACCG
>JADGQU010000202.1 GCA_017881545.1 Gemmatimonadaceae bacterium | reverse complement strand
GCTCGGCTCTCGATCATGAGCCGCTTTTTCAATGGCGCGGAAGAGATCAGTATCGACGGGACTCTCAAGTGGTGCCTTGGTGTTGGCCAGGTGCGTGAAGTGCACCGCCGTATCGCCGACGATTGCCTGGAGCGTCTTCAGAAATTCCGTCGTGTCCTGATCGGGCAGCAATCTCACATCAATCTCGGCCGTGGCGATTCCCGGGATGACGTTCGTCTTGTTCGAGCCGGCGAGACCGGTCAGTGAGATCGTGTTTCTGAGAACCGCGTTCCAGGATACATCACTCAGTATCCACTCTCTCGCGCGTGGATTTCCGAGCGCGGCGGTCACGTTGGAGAGCCACGAGCGCTGCGGCTCGGGGTAAGTCCGGGCGATGTCGCGAAAGAATTTCTCGACGCCCGGAGTGACGTGGAGCGGAGTCTCGTACTGCGAGATCTTGTACAGCGCGGCGATGAGCCGGGGAACCGGATTCTGTTTAGTGGGACGCGATCCGTGCGATGGCACTCCGTTGACAGTGAGGCGCTGCCAGAAAGTTCGTTTCTCCGAGACACCAACCGCGAAGTAGACGACACTCCCCTTGTCGTCCAGCACGTTGTCGGCGCCCTCCGTGATCAGGTACTCGACATCCCGCAACAGATCCGGGTGCAGCTTGACGAACAGCAGCGCTCCGGTCGAGCCAAGCTCCTCGTCGGCGTTGCCGATGAAGACGATGTCGCGCGCGAGGGGCACGCCGGATCGCTTGAGGGCTATCATCGCCATGAGCTGGGCGATCCCATTCCCCTTCATGTCGATCGCTCCACGCCCCCAGATGTAGCCATCCCTCACCTCGCCCGAGAACGGATCGACCGACCAGGATGACGGTGTAGCTGGAACGACATCCATGTGGTGGACGAGGGCGATCGCCCGTTTGCTGCCGTTCCCGCGCAGGCGCGCATAGAAGTTGGCACGATTCGCCCCCACTTCCGTAGTGTCCAATATCCGGGCTTCGATGCCCTCGCGATCGAGAATCGCTTTCAGAAAGCGGGCGCCGAGGATCTCGTTTCCGGGAGGATTGGTGGTATTGACGCGAAGGTAAGAGGAAAGGATTGTCTGCGACTCTTTTGCGAGAGCGGTCCAGTCGAGTGCTGTGGCTTGCGCCGGCAACTTCGCGGCGCTCAAACAGGCGACGGTGAGTCCGATCGCTAGGGCGATGCGATTCATCGGGAGGGTGCGCGGGTTTGTGGGCGGGAGACGGTGCGGAGCGAGTAATTCTATTCGCGGATCGCTCGGTCCGCTGCCCTGACGGAGGTGGAGTTGTGATTCTGGCTGAACGGATGGCTGGATGGGGGAGTCTCCCTCGGCGGCACCGGCGACACGCGATTCATTCGTTGACGGACATTCAGCGCGCGATCGCGATGATGGCCGTCTCGTTCGCGGCAGTCGCGTGCACCGGCCAAACGCGCGAAGCGACGAACCCGCTAGTTGCATCGTTGATCTTCGACAATGCCTATCCAGACACGCGTGAGGCCCTCACAAGTTCCGTCGACTACCGCATCACGGCGGACAACTTCGCCCGGTGGCAACAAGCACAGGAAAACCTCGAACAAATTCCGGAATCGGAGATCCGGTCCGAACACGGATCAGGACGAAACGCAATCGATCGCGCCGTCTCGCGTCTTGAATCCAGCCCGCTCGCGCGCAGAGCTATAGAGAGTGCCGGACTTTCGGTTAGAGACTTCGTTCTCGAGACGATTGCGTTGGCTCAGGCCACAGAGTCCGTCGAAACGGGCAAGTCCACGAGCCCGACACCCATTCTGGCCGACAATTACCAATTCGTCCGGCAATACCGGTCGGGCAACTTGCTCGCGGAGAGAATGGAACCACCGCCTGAATCGGGGGAGCCGGCTGAATCAGGGGAGCCGGCAGAATCAGGGGAACCGGCAGAATCGGCGGAGCCCCCAGATCTGCCCGAACCGCCCGACCCGCCGGAGCTGATTGCGGAGTTTGACCCCAATGAGGCTTTCAAGCTGCGGATCGAAATGCAGTCCAACGCCCGGGAGCGAGAGGCTGCGGAGGAGAGGCTGCAGCGCCGGGCACTCGACGAAGCGCGAGCCGGTCAAAAGGAGAGCGAGCGCGCATTGGGCGAGCTCCAGGAACGAGTGCGCAGGCAGATCGAATCAGCGCTTGAGCGCTATCGTGACGCGCATCTCCGTGAGCGGCCCGACGGCGCGCGCGACCCGTGGCGCGAGTTGCTGAGTCGATCCTGGGGGAAATCGCGCCAGTCCCTGAACCAAGCCTTGCTCCAGTCCGTACGCGAGTCGCGCAAATACCTACGCGAATCGCGGCGCGAGGCGGCGCTTGATTCGCTTCGATTTCGCCACTAGCTACTGCTCTTGCCGGCTCGGAGGGTCTCTCGGGGGAGTGGGCAGGGGGAGCTGCGACACGCGCGCCTTGAACGCGTGAAACTCCGGTGTATCGACTATCAGCTTATGCGACCGATCAAGCGGCAACTGCGAGATCAGAGTCTTCGCTCTCTGGATGCGCGCCTCCTCGAGGGGATGGGACGCAAACCAGCCCTCGACAACGGTCGGCTGATACTCGCGCTGCTTGAGCAGCACCTGAAACAAATCCGGGATTCCTTGAGGATCGTAACCGGCACGCGTGACATTCACCACGCCCTCCGAGTCCGCCTGAAGCTCGTCGAGACGACTGTATCTCGCGAAGAGCGCGGTTCCGCCCACCTGCACCGCAGCCTGCGCGAGCCCGCTCTGACAAATGTTCGTGAGCGTGCATACGGCAGCAACTCCGAGGTTCGTTTTCTGTGTTTTCTCCATCTGCTTCACGGAGTGCCGTTCGACCACGTGTCCGATCTCGTGGCCAAGCGATCCCGTGAGCTCGTCGAGCCGGTCGGTGCTCTCGATGAGTCCGCGGTTCACGTAAACGAATCCCCCTGGCAGCGCGAAGGCATTCACCTGCTTCGTGTTAACGACGTAGAAATGCCAGTCAAGGTCCGAGCGGCTCGTTGTCTTCGCGATGGACTCGCCCAGGATCTGGATGTAGTCGCTGACGGCCGGATCGGTGACGATGGGCAATTGAGAATTGACCTCTTCCGCGTCCTGACGGCCGAGAGCGACCTCCTGATCCTTGGACACGGAGCAGGAGGCAAGAATAAAGAGGAGCGCAGTCAGAGCGAATCTGCCAATCATTTTCTGTTCGGAATGGTACATTCATGGGGGCAAGTCACGTTCCAGCCCTCACCTCAGTAACTGCACCAATCGAGTGTCTCTTTGCAGATTCCTGCCGCGCCGGAAAAGAAGCATCGCGCCTTCGAGCAGCGCCACCTCCAGGTTCCGAGGTCCGCGCGGTATGCGATTATGGGCTCTCTCGACGCGGACTTGAGCGAAGTGTGGATCGCGTGTCATGGTCACGGGCAGCTGGCCAGGCGCTTTCTCTCCCGCTTCTTGCCGCTCGAGCGCGCTGACCGCCTCTTCATCGCTCCGGAAGCGCTCTCCCGATACTACCTCTCGCCTCCGGTCGGTGGACCGCACCCCGCCGGTACGCCGGTCGGCGCCAGCTGGATGACCTCTGAGGATCGCGAGGCCGAGGTCCAGGACTATGTCAGATATCTCGATCTGCTCCATGACGAGATCTTTTCGATCGTCGATCGCGCGAAGGTGCGGCTGTGGGTGTTCGGGTTTTCACAGGGCGTAGCGACGGCCGCGCGTTGGGTTGCTGACGGGAATGTCGATCCGGACCGGGTCGTACTGTATGCGGGTGTTCTGCCTCCTGAGCTCGATGCGGAGGGCGCCGCTCGCCTGGCACGACGGTCACCATTGATGATCGCGCTCGGCACGAGCGACGAGTTTGCCAGGCCGGAGCTGATTGCCGCCCAGGAAGCACGACTGCTTGATCTGCGCGTCCCGCACACGACTATCAGGTTCGATGGTGGGCACGAAATCATTCCGGAAGTCTTGACGCGACTCACCGAAGCGACGACGCGCTGATCCGTGCGAATTTCCACCGCGCGATTACCCGAGCTCTCGTGGCGCACCGCCGTCATCGCGTTGCTGCTCATATCGCTTGCGGTTCCGCTGATCGTTGGGTCGGACTTTTTCTTTCCGTACGTGGTGCCGCGGAACATCTTCTTTCGCGTCGTCGTCGAAGTCGGATCCGCCGCGATGGTCCTGGCGCTCTGCTTCGGGCGGAAGACGCTCGACCTACGTGGCGAGCCGATTTTCTGGGCGCTCGTGGCGTTTCTCGCCGCCGCCGCTCTCTCCGCGCTCTTCTCGCCCGCCCCTACCCACAGCTTCTTTGGAGACTTCGAGCGGATGGGAGGAGTCTGGGCCTGGCTTCATCTCGTCCTCTTCTTCCTGCTGCTGAGAACGCTCCGCGACGAGGATTGGATCTGGGTACTCAACGCAGCGCTCCTGGTGAGCCTGGTCATCGGCATCACCGCGATAGCACAACATTCGATGCTTCCGTCCGCGACCCATTCCCGCGAAGCGAGCGTGGTAGCGAGCTCCTCTACGCTCGGCAATCCGGGACTTCTGGCTGCGTATCTGCTGATGAACATCGCGATCGCGGGATATCTCGCGTCGGTGAGTGTCCGATACCGCCTCCTTTATCTCGCGGCCGGCGGAATCAACCTTCTTGCCCTTGTCGATGCGCAGAACAGGAGCTCGGTAGTAGGCCTGGTGCTCGGGACGCTGGTGGCCGGACTCATCTTCGCCGCGATTGGCAAGGCGTCGAGGAAGAAGTGGATCGCTCTCGCCGTAGCGGGCACGTTCACCGTCGTCGTTGCTGGAATCACCGCCAGCATCAGAGCGTTTCCAACAAGTCCGATAGCGCGGCACGTTCCGAACGTACTCCAACGCTTGGCCCAAACGAATCCGGCAGGCTCGGACGAGTCGCGCACAATGCAGTGGCGCGCCGCCATCGATGGATTCAAGGATCGCCCGCTTCTCGGCTACGGATTGGAGAACCACAATCTTGTATGGAGTGCGCACTTTGATCCTGGGATTTACAAGATCGACACCGATATTTACGACCGCACCCACAACCAGTTTCTGGAGACCCTCGCCACCACCGGAATGATCGGTGCGGCCGCATTTCTCGGGATTTGGCTGGCGATCGGGTGGACGCTTGTCAGCGCGTACCGGTCCGGTAGATTGTCGGCGCCCGCATTGGCGGTCCTGGCGGCGCTCCAGGTCGCTTACGCGACGTACCTGTTCTTCTGGTTCGTCGATCTCAACTCGACGATGCTCTGGATTCTGATCGCCGCGTTGATCGCGTCGAGAAGCACGGTGGGCTCGGTTGTTCTGGAGGTGAGAGGGCGCGACACCGAGAGAGCGATGGC
>JADGQU010000201.1 GCA_017881545.1 Gemmatimonadaceae bacterium | reverse complement strand
GTGCAACCGCATGCGGCGAAGCCGGCGCATTATTCCGGGGCCGACGATCCAGGTGAGAAGAATCGCGCTCACCGCCGCGCCCGCGGCGCGAAAAGTTATCCACTGGAATAGTCGCAGAAACCCGAAGTGCGGTAGTTCTACGAATGGAATGAGCAGCCAGTTCAGCACTATGCGGTGGCCCAGGTAGTTAGATGTAGAACAAGACGCTCGAGCTGCACACCTCGTGATGCTTTGAGCAGGATGATCGCGTTGCGCTGCAACCTGGCCTCAAGCTGCGGCCAGAGATCCTCGACATCGGGCGCCGTGATCACTCGCTCGCGCTCGTTCTGTTTCTCGAGCGCCGGCGCGAACTCGCCGATGCCGGCCACGATGTCCGCGCCAGATGCCAACGCGAGACCCGCGATGTCCGCGTGACACTGCTCCGACGCCGCACCGAGCTCCCGCATCGTACCTAGGACGATTACCCTCTGCCGTCCGCTACCTGTGCCTTTCAGCAGCTCGATCGCTGCCCGGGTGGACCCCGGATTCGCATTGTAGGCATCGTTGATCAGCGTGACGTCGCCCACCTGTTCCCACGCCGAGCGCATCTTGGGCTGGGGCATTCCGGCAATTCCCTGGGCGGCGTCCTCGTAGGTCACACCACATTCGCGAGCGACGGCCAGCGCGAGCATTGCGTTTCTCAGATTGTGGAGACCGCGCACGGGAGGACGCACCGTCACACCCGCGATCTCGATCACGCCGAGTCCGTCGGGTCCAATCTCCCATCGATCGGGCTTCAGCTCGGCATTGCTGTCGAGCCCGGCAACCACCACGCGCTTCGCCGTCCTGCGCGCGGCCTCGGCGATCTCAGGTTGGGCCGAGGGCGAGATGCCGACGCCAACACCTTCGTACACAGCGGCCTCCTCGCGCAAAACACCGGCGAGATCACCAAGTCCTTCCAGATGCTCCTCGGCGATGGACGTGACGAGGGCGATGTCTGGTTCCGCGATGTCTCTAAGGATCGCGACCTCGCCCGGCAGGCTGGTGCCCAGCTCGACGACCGCAACGTCGGCCTCCGGTGGCAGCGCGAGCAGCGTGAGTGGGACTCCGACCCGGTTGTTGAGATTGCCGGTGGTCGCGTGGACGTTGTAAGAGCGGCTCAGTGCCGCCCGGAGAAGATCCTTTGTGCTCGTCTTGCCGTTGCTGCCCGCCACGCCGATGATCGTCTTCCCCCACGCCCGCCGCCAATAGTGCGCGAGCGCTCCCAGTGCCACGAGCGTATCGCGGACCTCGAAGATCGGGACGCCCAGCGTGTCGAGCTTGGGTGCGCGTGAAACCACGAGCGCCGCTGCGCCGTCGCGAACCGCATCGCGAAGATAGTCGTGGCCATCGAACCGCTCGCCGATCAATGCGACGAACACATTGCCCTTGCCGATCTTGCGCGTATCGGTCGTTACGCCATTCAGCTCACCGCTGCCGTGTGGAAGTTTTCCCACGGCCTGATCCGCGAGTGCCGCGGCAACTCTGTCCAGCGTCCAGAACCCCGTGCTCACGCGTGGCTCCCCGTCATCTCTCTCACAATTTCTTTCTCGTCGAATGGATATGAAGTCGTTCCGCGAATCTGATAGGTCTCATGTCCCTTCCCCGCGAGCAGCACGATGTCGCCATCCTCGGCCAGATCGATCGCGCGTTGTATGGCGCTGAGCCGGTCGGTCACGCGCTGATGCTTCGAGCTTCGCATTCCTGCTTCAATGTCGTCGATGATCGCGTCCGGATCTTCTGTTCGCGGGTTGTCACTTGTAACGATAGCGCAATCGGCCGCGCGCTCAGCGATCTCGCCCATCAGGGGGCGCTTCCCCTTGTCGCGGTCCCCACCGCATCCGAACACCACGATGAGCTTGCCGCGCGTGAAGGCGCGGGCGGTCCTGAGGCTTCGCTCGAGAGCGTCGGGCGTGTGGGCGTAGTCCCGGAGCACCGTCGGACGAGTCGATATGATCTCGAGCCTTCCCGCGACCTGCGGCACGTTGCGGAGGCGCCCGGCGATTGCGGACGCCGTTTGCCCGAGCGCGAATGCGGCAGCGGCGGCAGCGAGCGCGTTCTCGACGTTGATGTCGCCGATGAGGGGCAGCGAAACATCGGCAGAGCCGCGAGGGGTGACGAGCCGCCACTCGCTTCCTGTCGATGTGAAATGAACATTCTGCGCGCAGACATCCGCGGATGAACGCGCCGCGAAGGTGAGGGGACGCGAGCGCGGCTTGAGCGATTGCCATTCGGGCGCATCCGCGTTGATGATCACGGTGCCCTGTGCCTTCAGGTAGTCCAGCAAGCGCGCCTTCGCCTCCAGATATCTATCCATCGTTTGATGATAGTCGAGATGGTCGCGCGTGAGATTCGTGAACACCGCAACATCGAACTCCAGGCCGTCAACACGCCGCTGGTCGAGGCTGTGTGACGACACCTCCATCGCGATCGTTCGCACTCCGCGATCGGCCAACGCGCGCAGGATCCTTTGCAGCTCTACCGGACCCGGAGTGGTAAGACCGCTCCCGCCCGGCAGCACTTCCCCTTCGCTGCCGACCAACACGCCCAGCGTTCCGATCGACGCGCTCGAGCCATCGCCGTCGTCGAATAGATGGCGCATGATCGAAGTCGTCGTCGTCTTTCCATTCGTGCCGGTGACGCCGAGGAGCCTCAAGTTGCGGGCCGGATCTCCGTAGGCGGTGGCCGACGCCACGGCCGCGGACCGGCGTCCTTCCCGCACGATGAGTGACGGCAGAGTGGTTCGGGATGAATCTTCGACGATGGCAATGGCTGCCCCGCGGCTGGAAGCTGCATCGAGAAAGTCGTGGCCGTCGCTGGTCCACCCTTTGACCGCGATGAAGAGGTCCCCACGCGCCACCTTGCGGCTGTCGTCGGAGATTCCGCTCGCCTCTTCCGGGATCTCTCCGCTCACTCCGACCAGCAAACCACGCTCTTCCAGCGCGGCTTTCACCGCCTTGAGACTCACTCTCATTCGAGAGGACGGCTCAGCTGAACGAGTGTGCCGGGCGCTGCCATGGATCCCGCCGCCGGCAACGTTCCAGCTGGCGACGCGCCAAGGAGACGCACCCGGAATCCCGCGAGATGGAGAGATCGCACGGCTTCGCGCACGGACAGTCCCCGCACATCGGGAACGGCCCGGGGGAAAATCGGCGCGGGCGCCGACTTGAGGGAGCTTGGCAACTCGACCGTGTACGAGGAAGTGACCTCGCTCGCGACGCTCTTGGCCATGTTGCTGTTCGGGTCGTACGAACCCGCCGCCGGCCGATCGGGGCCTTGGGAGTTGCTGCTCCGCGAGGATTTCGTGTCCGCGACCGATGTCGCGCCGGCGGTGCTATTGCCCCCCGACTGGGCGAGAGCGCTCTTCTCCGAGGCCGCGAGATCTTCCCGATCGAGCGCCGCATCACGAGCCGCGAGCGCGGCGCGCAGCACGATCTGCGTCACCGGAGCGGCGATGTCACCACCCGCGTAGTGCGGGCCTCGCGGATTGTCGAGCTTGACCAGGACGACGTACTGCGGGTCGTTGCCGGGAAAGAGACCGACGAATGAAGCCGTATAGTTTCCGGCGACGTAACCCTCGTGCTCGGACGTGCGTCGCGCGGTGCCGCTCTTTCCCGCCACCTCGAAGGTCGCGAGATCGGCCTTGGTTGCGGTTCCCTCCCGCACAACAGCCAACAGCAATTTCTGAATGGTGCGCGCCGTCTCGCCCGACATCACGCGTCGCACCGGGCGAGTCTCCGCGCGATACATCACCTTGCCATCGGTCGAGCGCACTTCCTTCACCAGGTGCGGCTCCAGCAGCTCTCCGCCATTTGCGATTGCCGCGTAGGCGGTGACGAGCTGGAGCGGCGTCACCGCGATCTCGTAGCCCATGAGAATCGATGCGCTCGTCTGCTTCGACCACGACTTGGGCTCGCGCAACGTGCCCGACGCTTCCGCCGGCAGCGGCACGCCGAGCGACATTCCGAAGCCGAGGTCCCGGAAGGTCTCGTATTTCTGGCGCGGCGTCAGACGCTGTCCGAACTCGACGATGCCGATGTTGCTCGAGAACCGGATGACGTCGGCGAGCGAGAGCGACTGCGCCTTGTGCATGTCGCTGATGACGCGTCCGTCGAGCTCGAGTGTGCCGTTGTGGGTGTCTACGACATCGGTGATGCGCGCCCGACCTTTTTCGAGCAGAGCGGCCGCAACGAACGGCTTGAGCGTCGAGCCCGGCTCGAACGGCTCGGTCACGGCGGTGTTCGAGAAGGCCGTGCGTCCGACTCTGCTGCTCGCCAGCGCGAGAATCTCTCCGGTGTGCGGATTCATGACCACGATGTCGCCGCCATCCGCATGTAGGCTGTCCACGGCTACCGACAGCTCCCGCTCGCAGATGTCCTGGAGCGCATTGTTGATAGTCAGCACGACGGTCGATCCCGCCTTCGGCTCTTCGGTCCACGCGTCGGGCGAATCGAGCGGACGCCCATCCTTGTCGCGGGCCAATCGCACTCTTCCCGAATCGCCGCGTAGCAGTGTGTCGAGCGCGAGCTCCAGCCCATCGAGCGGATTTCCCTGCCCGTCCAGACTGCCGACGATGCGCTTGATGCCGCCCGAATTGGCATAAACGCGCTGTAGAACCGGCGTCAGGTGGATTCCGCTCAACTTCGAGATCGAGGCGACATCAGACGTCGTGTAAAGTCCGGGCAGATCGATCCAGCGTCGACGTCGCGCGATCGCGGCGCGGACAGCGTCGGCATCGACCTTCGCGTGGTGCAGCGCCTTGAGAACGAACGCGGTGTCGCGCACTTCCGGCAGCGCGACGGCGACGCGCGTCATCTCGCGACTCTCGACCAGCGTGTTGCCGCTCGCATCCAGAATCTCCCCGCGCGGAGCAGACTGCGCGCCCGCGAAGAAGTGCTGCCGCCGGGCGCGCGCGCTCCAATCCTTGCCTTCCACGACCTGCACCTTCGCCGCTCGGGCAACGAGCGCGACGGCGAACAACACGAAGAATCCGTGGACGATCGCGACGCGCTTAGGGGTTCTCATCTGTCCGCGGCCGGGGAAGTATCACGACTTGCTTGTCGGTTGGGATGTGCATGCCGAGACGATGCTCGGCCGCCGTTCCGAGTGTTTGGCGCGCGGAGGCATCGCGTATCTCACTCTCGAGCCGCGCCCGCTCGCCCGAGAGCTCCGTGCGCTTAGCGTCGAGCGCACCCAGGCGCTCCGACTGGCTGATTCCGATCGTGCGCCGCCACACAATCGCGAGAGCGACGAGCACGAACGCGCCGAGGATGATGGCCACGAGCGACCGCCCCCGGAGAGCTACGCCTCTTTTCGCCATGCTCTCAGTCTG
>JADGQU010000200.1 GCA_017881545.1 Gemmatimonadaceae bacterium | reverse complement strand
GACGCCAGTCGCGGCTCTTCGAACTCGAACTGGACGCCGGTTCCAGCAGTGGCATGACGGTCTCCGCGAAGCGCTCCATTTCCTCCAGCTGCGGACTGAACTGAAGCAGCAGCAGATTCACCCCGACGGCTTCGAGATCGCGGATGCCGTCAGCGACTTTCTCGGGCGTTCCGACCAGGCCTGCGCGAAGTCCGCGGTTCGAGACCGAGTAGTCCTCCAGGCTTACCTGCTGCTCGAGCGCCGTGTGCGAGATCCAGTCCTGATAGTTCTGATAGCCGGGCGTCCCCGGCTGGACGTTCGTTATCCGCACCAGCTCCTTTTGCGCCTCCTCCTCAGTATCGCGAACGATCGCATACGCGGCGACGCCGTATTGCATCGGACCCAATCCAATCTTTTCCCGACGCGCGCGCATGTCTGCAACCTTGGGCGCGACCCGGTCGGCTGGATCGCCGTGCATCACGTACGCATCGCAGGTGCGGGATATCAGGTCCTTGGCCGCCGGGCTCTCACCGCCGGCGTAAATCGTGGGCCTCGGACGACGAAACGGCTTTGGCTCGAGGATCGTTTCCTCGACCTTGTAGTGACTGCCGCTGTGGCTGAAGCGCGGCTCGTTCCACACTCCGTTCACGACGCGCAGCCACTCGTCCGTGCGCGCGTAGCGGTCGTCATGCTCCTCGAAGTGGATTCCGTATCGCCTCGCCTCGTCCTTCCACCACGACGAGACGACGTTGAGGGCCAGGCGTCCCTTCGAGATGTGGTCGATGTTCGCCGCCTGCTTGGCGAAGATCGCCGGCTCGTGAAAAGTCGGGCGCACGGCGACCATCAGCTCCAGCTTCTCCGTCACCGCCGCCAGCGCCGCGGCGGTGGACCAGGCATCGAGCGAATCAGCGTCGATTCCCTTGATGTCGTTCATGAACAGCTCGGCGATGAGCGTGATGTCGTAGCCTATCTGCTCGCTGCGCTGGGCGAGGCGCTTCACATAATCCCACGTCGGGCTCATGTTTTCGTCGGGGACGTTGCGCAGCCAGCCGCCGAAGACGGGCAGCCAGTATCCGTACCGCATCAGGCCGCTCCCGCCGCCGCAGCCGCTGCTGCCGCCGCTCCGACAGCCGCTACCCTCGCGCCGGCTTTTGAGGAGCTGGTGACTCGCCCGACCAGGTAGTCAACGAGGCGCTCGAACGGATCGAAGCCAATGACGTTCTTCGCGTCCGCGACAAAATTTGACAGCGCATTGATGTCGTAGAAGTAGTGACGGCCATCGCGGTCGTCTATCAGATACTCGATACCACCGATGTCGAGCTCCACGCGCTCGGCGATGCTCTCGACCTCGCGGATTATCTCGCGCGCCGGTTTGAACCCCTCCACTCGCATCCCGTTCTTCTGGGCGTCGACCGCGCACGCGTTGCGCGAGAGCTGCTGGCCATCGGTAGTCTGGCAGATGTCGGCCGGACAGAGATTGAACGAATCCTCGGCCGGATAAACGTTGATGGCGTAGAGAAACTTTCCGTCGAGGACCTCGACGCGCGTGATGTGTCCATCGCGAAGCGGCGCCAGCTCCTGGACGAGGGCGACATTGTCGATCCCCAGGTCGACCGTTCCCGCCTTTGCCGCCTCGGCCAGAGACTCCGGGCTGTCAAAGCGGGTGATGCCGGCGCCGCTACCGCCGATGTTGGCCTTCACGACGACGGGGAAGCGCAGACCCCTCGCGGCGTGCGGAGCGAGCGACGCGTTGTTGATGACCCTCGCTTTTGGATACGGGAGTCCCAGCTCGTCGAGGATGTCGAGCTGGAGCGCCTTGGATGTCTCCATCTCATAGCACGTGGATCCGTTCACGACAGGAACGCCTATGCGCTCGAGGTGCCGCAGCCAGCTGAGCGTGTGAAAGGTCACCTGCGCGTGGCCGCGCATGTAAGCGGAAGGACTGGCCCTGTTGAAGACCAGCGAATATGGAGACTGGCGCTCCGACGGATCGTATGTGTGCGCGGCTGCGTCGACTCGAACGTACGGAACCTTACGTCGATCCAGCTCGGCAAAGAGTGGTTTGAACCAGTCAGGGTGCTCGTAGTAGATCGCGATCGGTCCATCGGGTGTTGCTGGCATTCATCCTCTCGGTGCTGAGGTCAAAAAATAACGCAGTGCTCGAAGAACTGGCGCTCTGGTCAAAAAAAAGGCTAGTAGCGCCAGCTGCGGATATCCGCTCCGGAAGGCGCGGTCATCAGCATGCGCTCAACGGCCCACGGCATCACCATTTGCGGATAACGAAGGCGGGAGTAAGCGTTGGCTCGCATGTGGTCCCCGTTCCAGCAATGCTCGTCGCGATCGCCGTATTCCACCACAGCGTCGGCGGGCGGATTCGCCGTGCGGAGAAAATCGTGGACGAGATAGACGGCGTCGTTGAGGTAGTAGTTGTCCATGTCGCCGACATAGATGCGCAGCTTGCCCTTCAGCTTGGGGCCCAGCGTCTTCCAATCGCGCTTCATGATGTAGGAGAGGTCGAAGTTGTCGCGCCAATACGCGGCGACCGAGTGGTCGATCACTCCTGTGAGCTTGTTCCAGATCGGCTTGGGATATCCGTCGGCTCCAACCGGCGAATACACTGACTCCCACACGTCCCACTGATCTCCTGAGCGGGTGTGCGTGCCAAGAGCGAGCTCGCGGTGATTGGCCTGCTCGACCGTCGTCGAGATGTGGCCCAGGTAGTCGCGGTGCGCGGGGCGCGGCACACGCTTGAACGGGCCGGCGTCATAGTAGGCATTGGAGTCCGAGTAAATATCGATAACCGTGTAGGCGCGAAAGTCGATCGGATCGGGACATGCGACCCACGCGCCGTTGTATTCGTCCGGATAGAACATCTGCACCGCCAACGCCTCCCATCCGCCGGTGGACCCGCCGAAAGTGAAACGCGCCCAACCCTGTCCGATGCCGCGATAGCGGCGCTCGATCTCCGGGATGAGCTCGTACTGGATGGCGTCGCCATAGGGGCCGTTGTTCGCGGAATTCACGGCGTAGGAGTCGTCGTAGAATGGCGTTGCGTGCTGTACCTCGACCAGCAGCGCGCGTGGAAATCCTTTGCCAGTCCAGTCTTTAAAGAACTGGTACGCGTATTCCTGCTGGATGCGATTGTAGCCGGCGAGGTGAAAGCGCTCGCTGTAGTCGGGCTTGAGCGCGGAGTCGGGCGGAGTTTCGCGCCAGCCGTCGACGCCGGAGGGGAAGTGCCCGTGATTCAGCATGAGGGGATAGCGGGCACCCGGGTGTTCGTCGAATTCCCATGGGAGCAGCACCCACGCGGCCAGGTATGTGTCGCGCCCCCAGAATTTCGAGAGACGCTCGCTGCGGATCTTCACGTACTTCACGTACTTCGTTTCCTGTTTCGCGAAGTCGTCGACTGCCGGAATTTCCTGATCGAGCGCAAGACGCACTACGTCGCCGCGCGCCGGATCAATAACGAGAGAGCGAGGCCGGGCGTACAGGTTGCCCGGCTTGCGGGCGTACTGTTGCCCCTCCCCCTTGTCGGGCGGCAGCTTCACCGTGTGTCCGTCGCTGCGGTGGAAGGTCTCGTAGCGATTGATCATTGCCTGCACGCGATACGTCGCGCGGGGGACTTCCGCGAGTGACCGCAGTGGATACCCGAACGCCGTGGCGTCCACAGTGCGGGTTTCGCCCGGCTTCCAGTTCTCGACGTCGATGCCGAAGACCTGTTGCGTCCCGGGCGCGTCGCTGATCTGAAACCGCGGCTCGCTCGACGTGTCGGCGGAGATGAATACCAGCAGCCGTCCGTCCAATGGAGTCCGGCTGCGTTCGGCGGGATACGTAATCTCAAACCGCAGGTTCGACGCGCGGCCCTGAGCGTCCGCGCTCGCCGCAAATGCCGCCACGACGAGAAACGACCACAGGGACGCCGGTGTCAAGCGAGTAAGCATGTGGGCTCCAGGCTCTGGACGATTGATTTTGCTGGCTAAATGATGCGAAACTCGCGACGGGCACAAGTCTGGCTTACCATCCAGTCATGGTTTTACGCGAACCCAGCCGCCTTCCAACGCGGGACGTCGTGCGCGTTCTCGCGCTGATTTTTAGCTTTTACGTCCTGGGGCAACTCCTCTGGATCGCGCACCCCGTCGTCTTCCTTTTCTTCCTCGGCGTTCTGTTCGGCTTGCCCCTCGTTCAGGGAGCGGACTGGTTCGAGAAGCGAGGGGTCCCACGCTCCATTGGCGTCGCCATAATCCTTACGGTCTTTCTCGGTCTCCTGACCGCAGGCGCCGTCGGAATGGCGCCGATTCTTCGCGCCCAATCCAAAGAGCTCCAGCAGCGGCTCCCCGAAGCTATGGACAAGATCGACGCCTGGCTCGGGCACCGCGCCAACGGCGTGCTCGGAATCCTTCTAAACGAGGAGAGCAGCGACACGGTGCGGACTAACGTCGCGCTGCGACCAGCGCCGAATGATTCCACCCTCGCGCCCGTCGTCGTCACCGATTCCGCGCGCGCCGACACGCTCACGGCAACAGCTCCCCAAACCGTCGTCCGCAGACCGGCGACTCGGGCAGACGAGGTGGTTGCCGGAGGAAATCTGCGACGCGAGATCACCAAGCAAATGAGCGGCGCCCAGCACTCATTCCTGCGAGTGCTCACGTCGACGTTCGCCATGACGGGTGCGTTCCTGCTGGTGCTCTTCATCGCCGCCTATATCGGCGTAGATCCGGCTCTATATCACGGCGCGCTGCTCGAGATGTTCCCGGAGCGACAGCGCGATCGAGCGGCGCTTACCATCGCCAGCATGGCTACGACACTCAGGCGATGGCTGGTGACTCAGCTAATCGCGATGGTGCTGATCGGTGCGGTTACGACGGTCTTCCTCGCCGTGCTCCGCGTGAAGGCGGCAATTCCGCTCGGAATTCTCGCGGGAGTGCTGAAGTTCATACCGATCATCGGCTCGATCTTCGCCGCGATTCCTGCCGTCGCAATGGCCTTCATCGACTCACCCCACAAGGCGCTCGTGGTCGCGGTCGGATACCTCGTCATCCAGTTCGTCGAGAATCACCTGCTGGTGCCGATTCTAATGAAGCACGGAGTGAATATTCCGCCGGCGTTCACCCTGGGAATTCAGGCCCTGATGGCTCTCCTGTTCGGATTCCTCGGCCTGCTCGTGGCGGTGCCGCTGCTGGCCGCGATTCTCACAGTCGTGCGCGCGTTGAACCCGGCCGACATGCGGGAGATTTCGGCCGAGGCCAAAAAGACCGTTGCCGCATCGGGTGGCGCAGGATGAAGTCTTAGGCTGGTCGCTACTTGCCCGCCACGAGATGGTCGAGCGCGCGCTCGACCATCGGGCCGGCGATAATGAGCGACCTCAGCGAATGCGACGCGAACGGGATCACCGTATAG